>JAZLHQ010000001.1:0-3251 GCA_045616925.1 Eubacteriales bacterium
ACGTTGCCCGTCTGGAAGTCGACCGTTTCGAGGGCATAGCAGTTTTGGAACGCCTGTGTGCCGATCGAAGAGCAGCCCGAGGGGATCGTAATCTCAAGAAGCTTCGAATCGCCGAGGAAGCAGGTCTGCGGGATCGCAGTCAGCTGCTTACATTCGGTAAGATCGCAGTGCTGAAGCTCCGCGCAGGATGCGAACGCGCTCGTACCGAGCCTCTTGAGGCTAGGAGGCAGCTTGACGCTGACAAGATCGTTGTATTCGGCAAAACCGCAGTCGCCGATCGTCGTCAGTTTCGTTAAGACTTCGAGATTGACTTCTTTGAGCGTCTGCATACGGTAGAACGCGTAGTTGTCGATCGTTTCAAGGCTGTTGTGTTCGGGGAACGTGACGGTCGTGACGTTAGCGCACGCGCGGAAAGCGTTCAGTTCGATCGTCTTGCACGCGCTGTAATCTTCAAACGCAACTGATTTGAGCATCGAAAGATTATAGAAGGCGTCCTGTCCGACCGACGTGATATCCTTTCCGATCACGACGTCGACGAAGTTGCCGTCCGCGGTGATCTCGTCGAGAGCCGCTTTCAGATCTTCGTCAAGGCAGAAGTTCGCCGGGATCGCGCCCGATCCGCCGACGTACAGCGTATAGCTGCCGTTCGCGTTCGGCTTCATCTCCCACGTGACCGTATTGACGCCGCCGTTCGTAGGCGCCGCCATCATCTTCATCTTGGGGCGGAAGATCGAATCGTAGCAGAGTTCGTTATGGGTGTGCTCTTCCAGTTTGCAGACGAGCACTTTTTCGGTTACCGGTTTGCTCTCGCCGTAGCATTCATCGGCGTGCGTATGCTCTTCCTTTGAGCAGACGAGGTTTCCGTCCTCGTCGTAGCATTCGTCCGTGTGTGTGTGTTCGTCAAGCGAGCAGCGCAGAGCTGTGGCGTAATAGAGGACGCGTTCGGTATAACAATCGTCCGTATGTGTATGCTCCTGCTTCTGACAGGTAAGCTCCATCGTGATCGCGGGCAGGATGAGCGCATAGGTCGTGCAGAACACCACGATCGCGGCAAGAAGCATCACGACTTTTTGCCAGCGGCGCTTTTTTTTGTGATCTTTATTCAATTGTCCGACGTTGATTTTCAGTGCTTGATCCATTTTTACCCTTTTCTCCGAAGAAACTTACGAAATCCGACCGCAAACACACAATTCTCGGTGCGTTTTGTGAGGGATATAGATATTCACCCTAATTATGGTATGTCATTGTATCACATTTTTGGGGCAATTGCAATAGTTTCGGGCAATTTTTCACATATTTTTCACACGCTTCCACTTTTAGGGCAAAATTTTTCAAAAAATCGGCGCACTTTTGTGACAAGTGCGCCGATTTTTTTATTTCAGCAGATATTGGTAGGCAGCATAGGGCATATCTTCCGCCTCAGGATAGAGGGAAAGGTCGTGCGCGTGATCCGGCGTGTGCATCATATAGTCCGTGCCGACGTTGAAATAATACGGGAACTCGTTTCCGTCGTCCCACAGAACGTCCACGTGATAATATTTGCCGTCAAGCCGGATCATATTCCACGCGTGCGTATCGCTCGTCACGACGAAGACGTCGAGTCCCGCCGTTTTCGAGAGCATACAGAACGTATTCGCGTATTCGAGACATACGCCCTTCCCTTTGATGAGTCCGTCGTAAGCAAAGGGGCGCATAAGACCCGTCATCACGGCGTATTCCATGTGGTCGATCTGATAGCGGTAGATCGCGTATTCCTTTTCAAGGTCGGTCATATCGTCCTTAATAATATCGGAAACGATTTCTTTTGCTTTTTTCTCGACCTCGACGGCTTTTTTGAAATCGTAGTCGAAATAATCAAAACCCGCAAGGAGCTTTTCGTTTTCAGAAAGGCAGGAGATATCGAGGATCGGGTTGCCGTTCAGCGCGATGCGCCCGATATTGCCCGCATCCTTGAGCGGCAGAACGGAAGTAACGCGGTTATCGTTCACGGCGACGTTTTCTAGGTACGGCGCCGTCAGAAGCGGTGAAAGATCTTCGATCTGATTGCCGCCGAGATCCAGCCAGCAAAGGTGGTTCATCGACGAAAGATCCGGGATCTCACGAACTGCGCTCTGCGTGAGGATAAAGGATTGCAGGCACGGAAGCTTCGTGATCACGCTGACGTCCGAAACGTGCGTGAAGAAACCGGAAAAATCCTGTAAAGCGCTCAGATATTCGAGTCCGACGAGCGTTTCGGGGCAATTCTCGTAGATCGAAAGATCCGTCAGCGTCCGCAGGAAATCTTTCGTAAGAACGGTATCCTCGGGCAGACCGCAGTGGATGCGGATCGCTTCTCCGAGCCCGACGTCGAGGATCATTCCCTCTTCGGTCAGCGGGTCGGGCACGCAGGGCAAGGACGGCGTATTTTCAATGACGGCGATCACGTTTTTCTTCACGTTTTCGGGAATATTCTCCGGGCAATCGGGTATTGCCTCCGACGCGTCAAACCATGAATCTCCCGACAGTACGACGACCGCGTCGAATTCTTCGCGCGGCATATCCGGCACCAGCGACCGAAGTGAATCAAGGCGCGTTTTCGTGCTCATGCCGAACTCGAAAATGCTACCCCAGCAGGGGTCAAAATGATACCACTTCCCGTCCACCTCGATAAGCGTCCACGCATGCCAGAAAGTCTCGGGAAGACCCGTTTCGTTGCAGATCATGGCGTCAAAACCCGCGTTGCGCACAAGCAGAGCATAATATTCCGCGTATTCGATGCAGACGCCCTCGTGACCGACAATATGGTCGTACATCGTTACGTCTTCGGTGCCCTTGCGGTATTCCATAGTCGTGTGGGCATAGCGGAAGAGGCGTGCAAGGCGCGTCCAGTCATCGTCGTCTTCGCCGATCAGCATAAGTCCCTCGTTTATAACGTCGGCAAAGGCGTTATAAGCCGCGTCGTGACTTGCTTTATCGCCGTTTTTGAAGTGAAACGTGACGGTATCGCCTTCAAAGACGTACGGTGTTTCGGTGTCGGAAAAGCTCTGTATCAGCAGAGCCGGAGACGGATAGAAGGAAATCCACAAAGCATGCCAGACCTTTTCAAAATCCTCGTAACTTTTGAAGCCCGAAACCGAGGGCTCGTATCCGACGATCGCGTCAACGCAGGCACGATACAGGGGCAGAAGGTCGCCGAGATACGCTTCCCCTTTTTTATCCATGATTTTGGGGTCATACGTTATCGGATACTTGGGGACGATGACCGCTTCGGT
>JAZLHQ010000002.1:0-12294 GCA_045616925.1 Eubacteriales bacterium
ACGAAGACCTCGTAGGCGGCGTCGAAGAGGATCACCATACCGTTCTCGTTCGCGAAATCGACCCATTCTTTGAGCTGCGCGCGGCTGTAAAGCGCGCCCGTCGGGTTGTTCGGGGAGCAGAGGTAGACGAGATCGCAATCCTTGTATTTCGGATCGGGCATCGGCAAAAAGCCGTTTTCGGCGTTGCCCGCCATAAAGACGAGCTCTCTGCCGTCCATAACGTTCGTGTCCATGTAAACGGGGTAGACGGGGTCGGGGATCAGAACCTTGTTGTCGGTCGAGAAAATGTCGAGGATGTTCGAAACGTCCTCTTTCGCGCCGCAGGAGACGTTGATCTCCTCGGTCGAGAGCGTGACGCCCATCTGCGCCTTATAATATTTCTGCAGAGCGTCGAGCAGGAAATCCTCGCCGTAGTAGCCGGGATAGCCGCGGAACGATTCCTTGACGCCCATTTCGGCGGCGGCTTCCTGCATCGCCTTTACGCACGCCTTCGGAAGGGGCAGCGTCACGTCGCCGATGCCCATGCGGATGATATCCGCTTCGGGGTGCGCCTCTTTGTAGGCGGCCGTCTTCTGCGCGACGTCTCTGAAAAGGTAGGACGCTTTGAGATTTTTGAAGTTTTCGTTGATCTTCATGGTTTTTGTTCTCCTTATGTGATGAAACCGTGGTCTTTCAGGATCTTCACGATCTCTTCACCCGCGGGGGTGAGCATCGACACGGTGTCGGATTTTTCGGTACTGCCGCGATAGCGGATCTTTAAGCACAGACTGTCGTCGAGAAGGGCGGTGTCGATCTTTTCCTTCGGCACGACGAGGTGCAGATCGTTGCCCGTGTCGAGCGACATGAAATAGATGCCCGTCTCGGTCAGAAACACTCTGCCGTCGAAGAGCGTTTTGCCTCTGACGAACGTGACGTGCTCGTAGAACAGCTTTTTGCCGGGGACGCTTTTCAGAAGCTTGCGGTATTTTCCCTCGGGACCGCGCAGAAGACGCGGCAGGACGAGCGCCACGAGAAGCGCGAATGAGGCGCCCCACAGAAGCGCGTAGACGGGGCTTATGAAGAATAAGAGGACGAGCGCGAGGATCCCGCCGAGGACGAGTCCCGCACGCAGGGAAAAGAGTGCGTAAATATTGTTCATTCGGTTTCCTTTACAATTCGATCTCCCCGCGATAGACTTCCTCGCAGGGTCCCGTCATAAAGACGGCTTCATCGGTATAACGGATCACGAGATCTCCGCCGAGAAGACGGACGGTGACGTCCGTATTTTTGTCGCAGAGCCCGTTTTCACAGGCGGCGACGACCGTCGCGCAGGTGCCCGTTCCGCAGGCGTAGGTCTCGCCGGAGCCGCGCTCCCAGACGCGCATTTCAAGGTGCGTTCTGTCAAGAACGCGCACGAATTCGGTGTTGACGCGCTCGGGGAATTTTTCGTGCTTTTCAAAATACGGCCCGATCTTTTCGATGTCGAAATGCCAAAGGTCGAAATCGGGCTCGACGAACGTGACGGCGTGGGGATTTCCCATCGAGACCGCCGTGATCTGATACGTCTTGTCGAGAACGGTCAGAGAAACGTTGATCGCTTCCTTGCCGTCGAAGAGCGCGGGGATCTTCTTCGGCTGCAGTATTGCCTTGCCCATATTTACGCACGCCGAGGCGACTTTTCCGCGCTCATCGACGAAGACGCGGATCGTTTTGATGCCGGCGGGCGTTTCGACGCTGATCTCTTCTTTGTGCGCGATGCCGCTGTCGAAAGCGTATTTTGCGACGCACCGCACGCCGTTGCCGCACATTTTGCCTTCGCTGCCGTCGGCGTTAAACATCCGCATACGGACGTCCGCCTTTTCGGAGGGGCAGATGAGGATGACGCCGTCGGCGCCGACGGAAAAATGCCGTCTTGAAAGCTTTACGGCGAGTGCCGAGGGATCGTCCACCGCTTCCTTGAAGCAGTCGATATAAATATAATCGTTCGCGCAGCCCTGCATTTTGACGAAGCGAAGCGTTCTTGCCATATTGTCCTCCGGATCGGGAATTCTTATACATCATACATTATACACCAAACCACGGGCGCTGTCAATGAATTGGAGAAAGTTTTTGCGAAAAGAGAAGAAAAACGCCGCGAAAATCGCCGCGAAAATCGCTTTCGCGCTTGCAATCGGCGGAAAGATATGATATAATATAACATCATTGAAAGAAGCGAGGATCGTTATGAGCAAATTTCTTTCCGATATGAAAACGGGCGTTTCGCTGTCTCTCGTCAAAGAACTGACGGACGAAAATCTCGAACTCGTAAAAAAGGCGGGGATCGACTTCGTCGAGTTCTCTTATTCGATCGATTATTACTTCAACACGCTCGAATTTCCCGCGAACGGCGCAAAATACGGACAGATGGTGCGCGATCACGGACTTGAAGTCTGGAGTCTGCACCTGCCGTTCTCGCGCACTTACGATATTTCTTCGGAGAACGAGGAAAATCGCCGCGACGCGATCGAGCGCAACAAGCTGATGATCCGCGCAGCCGCCGACGCGGGCGCGAAACTGTGCGTTCTGCACCCGAGCTCCGAGCCGATCGAGGACGAAAGACGTCCCGAACGGTTAAGAAGAAGCCGGGACGCGATCCTTGAACTCAAAGAAGTCGCCGACGAGTGCAAAATCCTGATCGCCGTCGAGAATCTGCCGCGCACGTGCCTCACGCGCACGTCGGACGAGATGATTTGGCTTCTCAAGGAGACGGGCGCGAAAATGTGCTTCGACACGAACCATTCGCTGGTTGAGGACGACCTTGCTTACGTCAGGAACGTGACCGACGCGGGTGTTGAGATCATCACCCTGCACATGTCCGATTACGATATGATCGACGAGCGGCACCGCCTGCCCGGCGACGGCGTCGTCGAGTGGCAGAAGCTCTTCGCTCTTCTTGAAAAAGTCAACTATTCCGGCATTATGATGTACGAGGTCGCCTACAAGCCGAAGGACCGCGAAGAGATCATTACGCCCGAAATGGTCGCTCGGAACGCGGATCAGATCAAAAACGGCAAAATTTGACGGTAAAACCGTCATTCCCCTTGACAATCCGCGAAAACGTGATTATAATAACAACAGAACGTGCATTGAAAGGACTTGAACGAAATGATTCTTGTTACCGGTGGAGCCGGATATATCGGCTCCCATACCGTCGTTGAACTGATGAACAAAGGCGCCGACGTCGTGATCGTCGACAACTTTTCCAATTCCTCCCCGAAAGCGCTCGGGCGCATCGAAAAGATCACCGGCAAGGCTCCGAAATTCTACGAAGCCGACGTCTGCGACGAAATAGCGCTTGAAAAGATCTTCTCGGAAAACGAGATCACGGCGGTCATCCACTTCGCGGGCCTCAAAGCGGTCGGCGAAAGCGTGCAGAAGCCGATCGAATATTATACGAACAATCTCGTCAGCACGCTGGTGCTTTGCCGCGTGATGAAGAAATACGGCTGCCATCAGATCGTCTTTTCTTCCTCCGCAACGGTCTACGGTATGAACAACAAGGTGCCTTACACCGAGGATATGCCCACCTCCGCGACCAACCCCTACGGAGAAACGAAGGTGATGCAGGAGATCATGCTCACCGATATGGCAAAGGCGGATCCCGAAATGGCCGTCGCGCTGCTCAGATATTTCAACCCGATCGGCGCGCACGAATCGGGACTCATCGGTGAAGACCCGAACGGCATCCCGAACAATCTGATGCCCTATATCTGCCGCGTCGCCGTCGGCAAGCTTCCGATGCTGCACGTCTTCGGCAACGATTACGACACGCCCGACGGAACCGGCGTGCGCGATTATATCCACGTCGTCGACCTCGCGAAGGGTCATCTCGCGGCGCTCGATTATATCGGAAAGAACAAGGGCGTTCTGACCGTCAACCTCGGCACGGGCAGAGGAACGAGCGTGCTTGAGCTCGTCGAAGCGTTTGAAAAGGCGAGCGGCGCGAAGGTGCCTTACGTGATCGACCCCCGCCGTCCCGGCGATATCGCGACCTGCTACGCCGAGACCGGCAAGGCGAAGGATCTGATCGGCTGGGAAGCCGAGTACGGCATCGGGCGTATGTGCGCCGACAGCTGGAGATTCATCAGCAAGAATTCGTAAATCATAAAAATTGCCGCATCTTGCGGCAATTTTTGATGAAAGGACTTTATTATGGGCAAATTGTCTGATTGCCGCCTCTTTCTCCTCGATATGGACGGCACGCTTTACCTCGACGACGTTTTGTTCGACGGCACGAAGCAGTTTCTTCGCTACGTCAAAGAGATTGGCGGCAGATACGTTTTTCTGACGAACAATTCGTCGAGAGGCGTTGAAAAGTACGTCGAACGTATGAAAAACTTCGGGATCGATGCCGAAAAGAGCGATTTTGTGACGTCCACGGACGCGACGGTCATTTATCTTGAGAAGCCCGAAATGCGTAAAAAATACGAAAGCAAGAAGATCTACGCCTTCGGTACCGATTCGTTCTGCCGGCAGCTTGAAGACGCGGGGCTCCCCGTCGTGACCGAGCCGTCCGACGACGTTTCGATTCTTCTCTGCGGCTACGACACGGAGCTGACTTATAAAAAACTCGAAGACGCGTGCATCCTGCTCAACAAAGGCGTCGAATTCATCGCGACGAATCCCGACTGGGTCTGCCCGACGCGCTACGGTTACGCTCCCGACTGCGGCTCCGTCTGCGAAATGCTTTTCAGAGCGACGGGCAGACGTCCGAAATTCATCGGCAAGCCCGAGCCCGAAATGGCACTTCTCGCGATGGAGAAATTCGGGTACGGGAAGAACGAGACGCTTCTTGTCGGCGACCGCGTCTACACGGACATCGCCTGCGGCGTGAACGCGGGGATCCATACCGCGTTTTTACTGTCGGGCGAGGGCGTCGTTTCCGATATTGAAAAATACGGCGTCCATCCGACGTACGTTCTTGACAACGTCCGCACGCTTCTCAACGCGATGATCCTTGAGAACGGGTGAGAGACTGACCGATCCTGACGTATTTATAAAACGGCCGCTTTGGATTTTGCACCGTATAAACGGATGCAGGGACAAAAAACGATAAATCAAAAGGAGATTTTACGATGAAAAAGAAGATCATTCTGAAAGAAAAAGAAGCCGGGAAACCCTGTCCCGTAAACGCTCCGGCGTGCGGCGCTCCGAACGGCGTGGGGCTTCCCAATCCCGTCGCGTCACAAACGAGAGAGGAAGCGCTCCGGGTCGCAGCGGAGCTTGGAGACGGCAAGGATATGGGAAGCTGGCGGACGATGTCCGGAGAGCAGTATATGCAGTGGTGGGAAAGCTCCCACAAAGATCAGTGAATCCCTTTTCCTGCAGAAACAAGAAAAAACCTGCCGCGTGCGGCAGGTTTTTTCGTGTTTCAGTATTTGTTGATCGGGAGATCGGGGTCGTCCGAACGCTTGCGGATCGCACGGATCAGCACCGTATAGGAATAACTGCCGACCGTGATCGTCACGCGCTCGCCGGCGTGCCTGCCGAGAAGCGCTTTGCCGACGGGCGATTCCTTCGAAATGCACCCGTTCATCACGTCGTTCCGAAGCGTCGTCACGATGCGGATCGTTCTTTCTTCCTCGTCTTCCTCGTAATAGAGGTCGATCTCGTCGAAAAGTCCGACTTCATCGTCCTTCGATTTGTCCTCGATCACGACGGCACTCGCGATCATACGCTCAAGATAAAAGATGCGGCTGTTGTTCCTGCCGAGCTCGCGCTTGGCGGTCTTGTATTCGTCGTTCTCGCTGAGGTCTCCCTGCTCGCGCGCGGTTTTGAGAGCCTCGCGCAGCTTCGGCGCAAGTTCAAGACGCCGGTAATTGATCTCGTCGCGCATTTTCTGAATGTCGACGGCCGTGAGTTCGTCTTTCATGGCGATCCTCCGTAAAATACAGATTTTGGGTCAGTCGCGCTCCTGCGCGTTTCTTTGCTGGGACATAACGAGTTTGTAGTAGATGCCTCTCATATCGAGAAGCTCGCGGTGCGTGCCGAGCTCCTTCAGCTTGCCGTGGTCAAGGACCGCGATGCGGTCGGCGTTGCGCAGGGTCGACAGACGGTGCGCGATCGCGATCGTCGTTCTGCCGACGGTCAGTTTGTTGATCGCGTCCTGAATGAGCTTTTCGGTCTCGGTGTCGAGAGCCGCGGTCGCTTCGTCGAGGATCAGGATCTTCGGATCGTGGATGAGGGCGCGCGCGATCGCGATGCGCTGACGCTCGCCGCCGGAGAGGGAATAGCCCTTCTCGCCCACCATCGTGTTGTAGCCCTCGGGCAGACTCATGATGAAGTCGTGCGCGTTCGCCATACGGGCGGCGGCGATGACCTCCTCGTTCGTGGCGTCGGGCTTCGCGTAGCGGATGTTGTCGCGCACCGATCCCGCGAACAGGTGCGTTTCCTGCAGAACGACGCCGATCTGCGAACGCAGGTCGTTCTGCGAGATGTCGCGGATGTTCTTGCCGTCGATCAGAATTTTGCCGCCCGTCACGTCGTAAAGACGCATAATGAGGTTGATGAGCGTCGTTTTGCCGCAGCCGGAGTGACCGACGATGCCGATCATCTCGCCCGACTTGATCTCCATATTGATATGCTCAAGCACGGGATTGTAGAAATCGTAGCCGAACGTGACGTTCTTGACGGTGATATCGCCCTTGATATCGACCTTTTCGGGATTTTCGAGGTCTTCGACCTCGTTTTTCTCTTCGAGGATCTCAAGGACTTTGGAAAGCGATGTGACGAACTCCGAAATGTTTCTCGGGATCGTCGTGATCTGCATCATCGGCTCGTAGATGATCGAAGTGTAGCTGTTGAACTGGTTGAGGTCTCCGACGAGCATCTGGCCGTTGAACAGAAGGATGTTTCCGTAGAGCATGATGAGGTAGCTGCCGATTTTCAGGAAAAATCCGAGGAACGGGAAGACCGTGTCGAAGAGTTTTGCGTTCGATTCATCCTGCATCGAGGTCTTCGTCGTGTATTCGGAGAACTCCTTGACGGCGTTTTCCTCGTTTCCGTACGCCTTGACGACGCGGATACCGTTCAGAACGTCCTGCAGATGGCGGTTTGTCCTTTGTCCTAAAAACCACGCGTGCAGATAGCGGCGGTGCATGGATTTGCGGAACGCCCAGATGAAGTAGATCGCCGCGGGCAGGGGAATGAAGACGAAGAGGCACATCAGGGGGTTCATGTAAAGGAGCAGAACGAGTGCCAGAATGAACGAGAAGAGCTGCGCGAGGTAGGTCGGGAGCAGGTTCGTGATGAAGTTCTGCACGACCGAGACGTCGTTATTGATGCGTCCCATGATGTCGCCCGTCGATTTGCGCTGGATAGAGGACATCGAGAGCGACTGCACCTTGTCGAACAGCATCGAGCGGAGTCTCAAAACGAAGCGGTTCGCGGCGACGGACGCGACGCGCGACTGAAAGACGTTCAGAAGGCGGTGCAGAAGGTCGCAGATAACGATCGCCAGTATGACCGCGAGGAACGACCAAACGTGCGTGTCGTCGCGCGGGATGATGTACTTGTTGATCGCCACTTTCTGAATGGCGGGGACGATGAAGCGGATCGCCATCGAGACGATGGCGGCAAAGAGCGGGAAGAAGAGCATAAGGCGCATCCCCTTCGTGATGCCCCAGAGCTTCTTGTAGACCTCCGACTTCTTCTGACAGAAGGGGCAGATCAGCGTGCCTTTGATGAACGGTCTGCCGCAGTGCGGGCAGAAGTTCTCGGGCTCGTCGCTCGTGATCGGCTTTGCCGCGGGATCCTCCGCGAACTGATTGCAGGCGGCGGCGAGAACGGAATAGCGCGTAAGATTTCTGCCCGAGTTGAAGGCGCAGATCATCTCGGATACGCCGTTGACCTTGCCGAAGAAGCCGCTGCAGCCGTAAAGCTTTTCAACGGAGAAGCCGCTCATTTCGGAAAGCGTCCACGTGTCGAGCAGAACGCCGTTCAGCGTTTTATAGATGTGCTTGTCGGTGACGTAGAGGAAGCCGGAGACCGTCTGTCCGTTCATATAGTTGAACGGGATGCAGTAGTATTCCTTTTCTTCCTTGAACGCGCTTTCGGGAAGCGCGCATTTGTCCGCGTCCGGCAGTTGATACAATAGATTCATAGAAAACCCTCCGGGCTGCCGCCTTACAGAAAGATCTCGATCAGTTTGAGACTTTGTTTGTCAAGCTTGTAGGGATCGGGGATTTCAAAGCAGTTTCCGTCGATATCGTACATGAAAACGCGTCCGTCTTCCAGCGTGCGGAAGTTCGAATACGGGTTGTTCATGACGAAACTGATCTTGCCGGCGCTCGTTAGGGCGTCGAAATAGTAGTAGCCGAATTTTTCCTTGAGGCTCACGATCTTTTTGATGACCGGCGTGAAGTAGCGGCGGTCGAGCTCCTCGTTGATGAGCTTGACCGTTTCGGAGTTGAAATCGGAGAGCTTGCGGATGAGTCCGATCTCCTGTCCCTTGCCGCGCTCGCGGGTGTCCGGCTCGCGGATCGAGATGTATTCGTCGGGCTCGGTGATCGGGAAGGCGCGCACCGGCACGATGCGCTCGAAATATTCTTTTTCTCCGTTTTTGCCGATCAGGTCAAGAGAGATCAGATCGCCGGCGGAGCGGTAAAAACGCGCGTTTTCGGGCGTGAGATCGACCGATACGCGTTTGTCCGATAACAGTTCGTCAAGATCTTCTTCCATGATGTACCTCCTCTTGGGTCATTTGCCCTCTACGACCTGCTGCATCTGTTCGTTCTGCAGGGTGTAGAGCTTGTAGTAGACGCCTTTCTTCTCAAGCAGCTCTTCGGCGCTGCCCATTTCGGCGACTTCGCCGTTTTCGACAGCCATAATGACGTTGCAGTTCTTGAGAGTGGAGAGGCGGTGCGCGATCGTGATGGTCGTTTTGCCCTTGACGAGCTTGTCGACCGCTTCACTGATGCGGCACTCGGTTTCGTTATCCATCGCGGCCGTTGCCTCGTCGAGGATCAGCAGGGAAGGTTTCAGAAGGATCGCGCGGGCGATCGAGATGCGCTGCCGCTCACCTCCCGAGAGGGCGCGGTGTCCGATGCCGACGAGCGTTTCGTAGCCCTCGGGCAGACGCATGATGAAGTCGTGGGCGTTCGCCGATTTGGCGGCTTCGATCACTTCCTCCATCGTCGCGTCCGGACGCGCGTAGCGGATGTTATCCGCGATCGTGCCGTGGAAGAGGAAAATCTCCTGCGAAACGATCGCGACGTTGCGTCTCAGCGACGACATTTCGATGTCCTTGACGTTGATGCCGTCGATCGAGACGCTGCCGCTGATGACGTCGTACATACGCGTGATCAGATTGGCGATCGTCGATTTTCCGCTGCCCGTATGCCCGACGACGCCGACGTTGTCGCCCTCTTTGATCTCAAAGGAGACGTCCTTGAGGATCGGCTTGTTCGGAGAGTAGTGGAAATAGACGTGGTCAAAGCGGATGCTGCCGCGGATCGTGTCGATCTTGACGGGATCGGGCGCGTTCGTGATCTCGGGGATCATATCGAGCGTCTCGTACATACGCGTCGCCGCGTTGATCGTATCGGTCAGCATATTCGTGAAGGTCGAGAAGAAGTTAAGGGGTCCGAAGATCATGCCGAGGTAGCCGATGTAGGTCGTCAGCTGACCGTAAGTCATGAACTTGTGCATGACCTGCACGCCGCCGAATCCCCAGATCGCCTGCGAGGAGATACCGATCAGAAGGCTGACGACCGGGAAGATCGTGATCGACGTCAGATTCGTCTTGAGGTTCGCTTCGTAGAGCTTCGTCGCGTAGTGGCGGAAGCGCTCGCCCTCTTCTTCCTCTTTCGCGAACGCTTTTACGACGCGCGTTCCGCTCAGGGAGTCGTTCAGAACGGCGTTCAGCGTCGACGAGCGGCGCCACTGTCTTGAATACGAGCGCCAGAGCTTCGGCAGCATCACTTTGAAGATCACGACGATGATCGGCACCGGAATGAACACGATGAGGGTCAGCTTCCAGTTGATCGAGAAGAGGAAGATCGTCAGACCGATGAAATCCAAGAGGTGGACGATCAGATGCGGCACGCCGTCGATATAAAAGCTGCGGATACGCACGGCGTCGTAGTTGACGCGGTTGATGAGGCGCCCCGTCGCGTTCTGGTTGAAATAGGAGAGCGACAGTTTGCTCATCGCGGAGAAGAGGTCGATCTTCATCCTGCGCGAGACGTGGGTGGACATCATCGCGTTGCAGCGGTTCTGCAGAATGCCGATGAGAAGCGCGACGATCGCCATGCCGAAGAGGATCCCGACGAAGACGAAGACGTAATTCTCACTGTGGAGTTTACCGGTGATCTGCTCGCCCGCCTCGTTGAAGGAGGGCTCGCTGATGACCTGGTCGTAAAGTACCTGTCCGCTCACGATCGGCGTCAGAAGCGAGATCGCGGAGGACATGATGAGGCAGAACAGCACGCACGCGAACTGCAGCTTGAACTCCTTGAAGTAGGAGAGCAGGCGGATGATGATGCCCTTTTTCTTGCTGCATTTTTCGCAGATGCGGCGCCTCTGGTCGGCGTAGACCGTTCCGCATTTCGGGCAGCGGGCGTTGAATTGTTCAAAGAGCGGGTCGTCGCTTACGATGCTGCCTTTTACTTTGAGATTGCGTTCCCAGATATTGATGAACGCCATCAGATAGCGTTTGCACGCGTTGGTGCAGCTGCCGAGCACGACGGTCTTTTTCGTTCCGTCTTCGTTTTCGGTCGTCGCGAGCAGACGGTTCGAGGTGTTGTAGTTGTCGATGTAGGGATTTTTCAGCGTTTCGATGGGCGTTTTTTCGACGGTGCCCGTCTCGGGGACGACGCGCAGAAGATTCTCGAAGTCCTTGTCGATGGCGAGCCACTCTTCGCCGAAGTTTCCGTCGATGAAGAGGTCTTCGTAGAAGGCGACGAGCAGGTCGTCTTCCGTGTAGCCCTCTTTTTCGAGCAGATTTTTCGCCGCGGGATGTTTTTCAAACGTATTGAGCGGTAACATAAAGGTCACTTCCTTTGCAATACCGTCTTCGCAAGCGGGAAGACGGCACACGACGGGTCAAAAAGGTCAGATACCGACGAAATCGTAGGCGAGGTCGCGCAGCGCGCCGTGGCAGCCCTTCAGCGACTTCGGCCATTCGTGGACGTGCAGAATGAGAACGGTCGAAAGGTGGTTTTTCGGGTCGACGAGGACGTGCGAGCCGGCGGCTCCGTCCCAGCCGAATTCACCGATCGGGCTCTTGCCGCCGATCTCCTCCACTCTCGTGCGCACGCCGAGTCCGTAGCCGTAGCCGGGACCGGAATGGGTCGAGAACGCGGGATCGATCGCGACCTTCGAGAGCTGTTCGGTCGCCATCAGACGCACGGTCTCGGGCTTCAGAAGCTGATAGCCGTCCTTCGATCTGCCCTCGCACGCGAGCGTGTCGAGGAAGATCGCGTAGTCGGTACCGTTGCTGAGGAGCCCCGCTCCGCCGCTGTCGTAGCGGTCGGTGAGACCCGGGAACTGATATTTATTGATGAGCGGTTTCCAGACGCACACGCCGTCTTCTCTGAGATCGTAGAGCGACGCCAAGCGCTTGTGGAATTCGGGCGTGTCGCGGAAGCTCGAGTTGACCATGCCGAGCGGCTTCAGAACGACGTCCGAAACGTATTCGGAGAAGGGCTTGTCCGCGGCGACCTCCGCGACGGCCGCCAGAACGTCGTGGCAGAGGCTGTACTGGAAGCGGTCGCCCGGCTCGAATTTCAAGGGGCGCTTCGCGAACGACTGCACGATCTGATTCGTCGTCGGTCTGCCGTTGACTTCCTTATAGAGGTTGACGGTCACGGGGTCCTGCAGGGTGTAATCGAGGCCGCCCGTCATCGTGAAGAGGTTTCTGACGGTCATCACCTTTTCGGCGGGGACGATCTCGCCGCCCTTTTCGACCGTGAGGTTTGCAAAAGCGGGAAGATAGCGGGAAACGGGGTCGTCAAGACCGATTTTTCCTTCCTCGACGAGGCGAAGCGCCGAAGCGCAGGTCAGCACTTTCGTGCAGGAAAACATATAGACGAGGTTGTCTTTTGTGAACGGAACTTTCGTGTCGAGATCCGCAACGCCCACCGTGTGTCGGAAGAGCGTTTCGTGATCTTTCATGATCGTGAAGTCACAAAAAGGCGTTTTTCTTTTTTCGCACAGTTCTTTTTCGAGATAGTCGTAAAGAGCCTGTTTTGCGTCCGGACTGCCCATAATTTCCTCCTCAATATATTTATAAGTATATATCCTTTTTTCAAAGGTCACGGCATTATACCACTTTGC
>JAZLHQ010000003.1:0-2321 GCA_045616925.1 Eubacteriales bacterium
GATCTGTTTCAGGTCGGCTGTATCGGGCTCATCAAGGCGGTCGAGAACTTCGACACCTCGCTCGGCGTCAAATTCTCGACGTACGCCTGCCCGATGATCGTCGGAGAAGTGCGCAGATACCTTCGGGACGACAACAGCGTGCGCGTCAGCCGCTCGGTGCGCGACCTCGCGTATAAAGCCCTGCAGGCGCGCGAAAAACTCCTTCGCACGCAATCGAGCGATCCGACGGTCGATCTGATCACGAAGGAGCTCGTGAACGACGGGATCGAATGCACGAAGGAAGAGGTGACGTGTGCGATGGAGGCGATCGTCGAGCCGGTCTCGCTCTACGATCCCGTCTATTCGGACGGAAATTCCTCGGATTCGATCTACGTGATGGATCAGATCAGCGATCCCGATTTCTGCGACGACGTGTGGATGGAGAACATCGCTCTCAGAGAAGCGATGAAAAAACTCGACGAGCGCGAGAAAAAGATCGTAACGCTCCGCTTTTTCGGAGGAAAGACGCAGATGGAGATCGCCTCGATGATCGGCATCTCGCAGGCGCAGGTCTCGCGCCTAGAAAAAGGCGCTTTGCAGACGATCCGGCAGGAGCTCGGATAAACGAAAAAACGGCTTTGAGAAATCTCAAAGCCGTTTTCGGTTTTGCAAAAAATTATTCAGCAGCAACGACGGGAGCTTCGGGAGCGTTCTTCTTGATGCTCTCGATGCCGTTGAGGCAGCTCGGCTTGGTCTTGTAGCCTTCGCTGACAGCGACGACCTGGCCGTTTCTTGCCTTCAGACGGAATCTGTACTCACCCTTCTTGTCGAGGTAAACCTCGAACTTCGGATGCTTCTGAACAGCGTATCCTTCAACAGTCTGGTCTTCGATTTCGCCGACGCAGCTGTTCTTAACGCTCTGGATGCCCTTCTTGCAGGAAGCTTCAGCCTTGTAAACTTCGCTCGTTGCGATCACTTCGCCGTTGCCTGCCTTCAGGTCGAACTTAATGCCGGTATTGGTCTTTCTCATTACAAACTTGCCCATTGTTGTAACCCTCCGATAAGTATTGAATTTTGCGGAGATCATACTCCTTACCTGCATTATAGCACATAGATTTCCGTTTGTCAACGGAAAAATAAAGATTTTTTGGCGTTTCGGGGTATTTCTGCACGAAAAAACGGAACGATTTTCAAAATGCCGTTAACCGAGAAGCTTCGTGAGCAGCGGTTCAAGCGCCATCGCCATACTTAAAAATCCGCTGTCGGTCGGATGGGCGTTGTCAACGGTACCGTTGTCGGAAACGAGATCGCTCATCAGCTCGGGTCCCGTCAGCAGATAGACGTTCCGGTCGCCCGCGTCGACTGCGTTTTGGTAGGTCGTTCTGATGACGTCAAGCCGCTTTTTTTCGTCGTCCGTCAGAAAATGCTTCGGTCTTCCCATCATAAGGATCGGCAGATCGGGATTCTTGTTTCGCACGGTTTTGAAGAAATTTTCGTGGGTCGCTGCGAGATGCTCGACGGTCGGCGCGTTGTGGTCGTAATCGAGCAGGAAAACGCTCATATCGAGCCCCGCGATGTATTCCGCCATGGCGGGATCGCCCTTCGCGTTGCCGGAAAAACCGAGGTTGATATAGTTGCAGTCGAGCTTGTGCGAAAGAATCGCCTGATAGCTGCTGCCGGGCTTGGAGGCGCAGCCGCCCTGCGTGATCGACGAGCCGTAGGAAACGACGGGCTTTTCGATCCGGTAATCCTTCGCGCGGGTGAGGGAAGCGCCGTCTTCAAGACCGATCCACAGATTTTTGACGTCCGAATAGAGCGGCATCTCGACGGTGATCAGACGGGATTTCCCGTCTGCGGGCAGGACGAGCGTCTTTTCGATCGTCTCGTCCGGCTGGATCCCGAACGGCGGAACGACCGTTCCGAGATAGCGCTGACGCCCGTTATCTTCGTAATAAACGTCGAATCCGGTGCTGCCGGTCAGCGCGAAATGCGCCATTCTGCCGACGCGGCCGAGCTCTCCGCGCACGACGATCTTGGAACTCGTTGTCTCAAAGCGGACTCTGCCTCCCGCCGTATTGGCGTGTAGCTTTACCGTATTTTCGCTGATGCTCTCGGCGAGTCCCGTCGGGATGCGGCGGTAGCGGTCGCCGTCTCTGAAGACGCCGTAAATCCGGAACGGCTTTTCGTCCGCGTTATAGAAGATCATACCGTCTTTCGACGCCGTATCCTTGGTCGAAAAATTCGGGTCGATCTTCGCCATATCGTTTTTGTCAATTTCTGCCATGGTTTCTCCTTTATCTTGTAAATATAATTAAGTATTCGTTGTACGTTTTTCCGCCGTG
>JAZLHQ010000004.1:0-15469 GCA_045616925.1 Eubacteriales bacterium
AGGACTGGTACGAGCACATCGAAAAGAGCTTCGACGATCCCGCGACGATCGAGCGCATCACGCAGCGCGAAGAGATCAAGATCGGCGTCATGGGCTTCCCGGAAAAGGCGAGCCGTGAGCTCGGCGAGCAGATCGCCAACGAGGAAATTGATTCCCTCGTCGACCTCGTTGATCGCCTCAACGCGCGCGTCAAGAACGCCTGACTGCAAATTTGCATAAAAAAGCCGCAGAACGTAATGCGACGGGTGGATAAGGAAGCAATTTCCAAATTATCACCGAAGCATCGCAAAGGCAAAGAATACGCTCAGAAAGGCAGAAATGCTTTTCTGAGCGTTTTTCTATATCTGTTAATCCGCACATTCGATTTATTTGCCTCTTTCCCCTACAATAAAGGGGAAATAAAGTATGTAGTGTTGGAACAAATTGTAATGGAAGCAGTCAGTGACATTTCTGATTTCCTTCCCAAAGGCACGTATTGCCGTTTCCGACTTTTCGTTTCCTTTTCGGACGATCGGCGGCTTTCGGTTGACAAGGGGCCCGATTTATGATATACTGCCGGTAATGAGTCCGTTTTGGAAAAGAAAGGATTATCGGAATGAAAAGAATCATTGCCGCGCTTTTGATGTCGGTTCTGCTGACCGGAGCTCTTGTTTCCTGTAAAGGAAAAGAAAAGCAGAAGGACGAAACCACGGTACCCGTGGAGGAAACCGGGGATCCGGGATCTGCCGAGGATACGAGATATCAATTCGACGGAAAGGTGTCCGAGGAAGTACTCTGCCATTATCTTTCACGTGCGGTTACCATTGCGTCACGGGACATTGACGAATGGGCGGGGCAGAACGGCAATCATATCCGGCACTATATTCTGAATACCGGAGCGAAGTATATCGCACGCGCAAACGATGCGTGGGGTTTTTCGGATACCGATGACAATAAGTGGGATATTCAGAAGACCTTCATTGAAGAGATGCACGAAGCCGATCCCGACATCGTTTTTGAAGCGTGCATTTTCGAGAACATTTGGAAGTGGGGCGTCGAACAGATCGCGATCCCAGCATTCGTTTTTGAGGCGTTTGACAGGGAGCCGGAGGATCGTCATTTTGATTATACAAAGATGATTTTCAAAAACGGGCAGTACGTGAATCAGTGGGGCGATTTTCAGAGCGTGCCGGATATTACGTCGGAAGAAACGCAGATGTTCTTCTATTACCGTGCAGTCCGCTATATCGACGCCGGCTTTGAGGCGCTTCACCTCGGGCAAGTCAATCTGATGGGCGCAAAGGATAAAAACTGGTCGTGCTTTACGAAGCTGGTTGGAATGATCCGGGAGTATGCTTCCGGTCACGCAAGGCGGCATTTCGTTTTCCTGAATGCGCATACGCACGGTATCGTCGGTGATGACGGCGTCCTTTTGTTTGATTTCCATATGTATCCGATGCGTCCCGCACCGGCGCCCGGTCAGCAGAAGCACGGTCCTTCCGAGGATCTGCCGCAGGAGGCGGTTCTGGAAGCAGGTTATGTTGACGCGATCTACGGCGACAGCCTTGGGGGGCTGACTTACAGTGGATGGGAATGCGATTCCCTGCCCTATATGGTCGAATTCGATAATTTCGGCGGGGTAAATGATGCTGAATTTTTCCAGCCAAAGAGAGACGGTATCTGGATCTGGGGGATGGACGAAATATCCTGGTTCGGCAGTCAGCCGGAATGGTATCGGGAAGAATTTCTGGAATACGCCGTTGACTGGATCGCGGAAAACAGCGGCGGAAAGGGCTTTCTCGCGATGCCGGCGCAGAGAGAAGCGCGTCTGTACGCCGAAAGCGGCGAATGCCTGTCGTTGATGTACTACGGTTACAGCAAGGAATTCTTCGGCGTTGCCAACGATGACGAGCTTCTTGTCAAGGCACTGTGGAAAAAAATGGAGAAAAACGGAAGATAATACGAAAAGATGCCCGGAACGACCGTTATCAGGCCGTTCCGGGCGTATTTTCTATTTCAGAAAAGGTCCAGCATACTGTCAAGATACAGTTCTTCGCGGACGAGCAGGTGATATTCGGGTTTTGTCAGGTAATACAAAAGGAATTCAAGAAGAACGGCGCTGCCGAGACCTCTTCCTTCAATTTTGAACTCGGAAAAACCCATCGGGAGGTATTTGTTCAGGATATCCGAGAGGCTGATAAATGCGGGACTTTTCATTGCCGCGGAAAAGCGATAACCTTCATTTCCACCCGGCATCCGGCAAATATGATCGGGATGCGATTTTGTCAGATAATCGGTCAAAATCTCCGAGTGAACGATTACGCCGTTTTCAATATCGCCCTTTTCAAACAATGTGCAGAGCCTTCGGCACTTGCCGTCGTTCAGATCCTCCATGCGAAGGAGGGAATTGCTGAAGGTCAGCCGGGCGGAGATGCCGTAATCACGCAGCAGGGAAAGAACGTCCTCTGCCCGAGCCTCCCCGAAGCCTACTCGTCCTCCGCCCCAAAGGCAGTCTGCGGGTGCGCCGTATACCGAACCGATGGTGATATCGTCATAAAACCATTCCCGGTGATCGTAAAACAGAGGCAGAAACGCTTTATAAAAATCGTAGAATTCAAAAAGCCCGGGCAGATGAAATCGGGCAGCGGAAGTCCTGCGGTTTTTTCGTATGTGAATTTACTTCTTCCTCTGCAGCTGCTTGATCGCCTGCAGGAAGGTGTCAATATCCTTGAATTCGCGGTAAACGGACGCAAAACGGACGTATGAAACCTCGTCGAGATTGCGAAGTCCTTCCATCGCCATCGTGCCGATCTCCTCGGACGGTACTTCCGTGCGCATGGAATCCTTGAGCTCCGTTTCGATGCGGTTGACGAGATCCTCAAGATCCTCGGGCTTGACCGGGCGCTTGTAGCTCGACTTGATCAGTCCCGCCAGCAGCTTGTTGCGGTCAAAGATCTCCTTGGATCCGTTTTTCTTGATGACGAAAATCGGCACCGCCTCGATCATCTCAAACGTCGTGAAGCGGTATTTGCAGGCGAGACATTCCCTCCTGCGGCGGATGCTGCCGTTTTCGGTCGGTCTGGAATCGACGACCTTGCTGTCGTCATATCCGCACATGGGGCATTTCATTTGTCGCTTACTCCTTTATCCATTTCGGATTTGGCTTTTTCATAGACCGCTTTGCCGCCGAGGACGTTGATTGCCTCGATCAGAGCGTTCGCGGAAATATTGTCGGGCAGTCCGAGCGCAAGCCCGAGCGCGCGCCGACGCGCTTCCGCCCCGTCAGCACCGCTGAATCCGTCCGCAAACAGATCGGTTTTGCTGATTTTTTCGGCCTTCCGCGCTTCAAACGCGGCGGAATCCGCGCGGAAAGGCTCGAAAAGACCGCGCAGAAGATCCGCGTCCATCCCTTCGACGCCGAGCGTTCCCTCTTTTGAAGGTGCTGATTTGCGTTTTTCTTTGCCCGCGATCTTCGGGACGTACAGGTGAACGACCCCGTCCTTCGGGATGATCCCGTTCACGAAGTTGCGTATGACGAGCCCCGCGCCATCGCTGTCCGTCAGAACGATAAGTCCGTTTTCCCGGGCAGCCGCGCGCAGGAGCGCGATCTTTTCATCCTGTCTGAAGATCCCGAATCCCTCGGTCGTCAGGATCTCGGCGTCGACGATCGACTCGAGCTTGATCTTGTCGTACCGCCCTTCGACGAGGACGGTCCGTCTGATCGGAATTTTCGTCAATTTTTGACCGTTCCTTTCTTCAGGCACAGCATTTGTACCGGTTTTCTTTGCAAAAAAATTTGCAAAGAAAACGAAAAGTATGATTCACGCTTTTCGAGGCACAAATGCCGTTTGAAAAACGACCCGTTTTTCAAACTTCTTCACCGATCTTCTTGACGTGCGGGCAAGGCAGCTCGAAATCGCGCTTGCCGGTCGGTGCGACCCATTTGACGCCGTTCGTGATGACCTTCTGCACGTCGGGCAGATAGTAGGTCGGGTAAGTCTCGTGACCGGGCTGGAAGTAGAAGATCTTGCCGTAGCCGCGCTTCCACGTAGCGCCCGAGCGGAACGCTTCGCCGCCCTCGTACCAGCTGATGAACAGAAGCTCGTCGGGATTCGGGATGCCGAACGGCTCGCTGTACATCTCTTCGTGCGGGACTTCCATAAAGCGCTCGATGCCCGCGGTGATCGGGTGGGAGGGATCGACGACCCAAAGGCGGCAGAGATCGCCGTCTTCGCGCCACGATACGTTGCAGGTCGTGCCCATCAGCAGTTTGAACGGCTTCGAATGATGTCCGCTGTGCAGGAACACGGCGCCCATGCCGCCGAGGACGGCGTCACGCACGCGCTGCGCGACGACGTCGGGAACGAGATTGTGCGCCATGTGGCCCCACCAGACGATGACGTCGACGGTCTGCAGTTTTTCTTTAGTGATGATGTTTTCGAGGTCGTTGACCTCGAGTTTATCGTTAAAAAGCGTAACGGTCTCGACCTTGAGGTCGGGATCCTTTTCGAGAAATTCTTTGATGACGGCGTGCATACCGTTCGGATAGATCGCTTTGACTTTTTCTTTGTTTTGTTCGTGACGGAATTCGTTGAAAATCAGTACGTTCATAATCTTTTCCTTTCGTAAAGCGAATCGCTTTTTTACAGTATAGCCGATTTTTTGCCATTTGTCAAGACAAAAAACCGGCTTTCGTCCGTTTTCTCATTTTCAGGACAAAGCCGGTTTCATTTGTGAAAACACGTAGGCGGAGCGGTCGAGGATCTCGGAAAGTGCCTCGCCGAGCCCTGCGTTTTCGATTGCGGTCGCCGCGGCCAAAAGCTGCTGCGGGCGGCTCGTCAGGTTGTGCATATCGGATCCGAGCAGCGCGATCTGACCCTTCTTCAGCATCTTGAGCGCCTTTTTCGCCGTATGTTTTTCGAGGAAAAATTCCGCGTTTGACTGCAGAAGGCATCCGCCGGCGATCAGCTTTTCGAGCGTTCCGCGCTTTTGGTACTGCATATAGCGTTCGATGTGCGCGACAATCGGGACGATCCCGCGCGCCCTCAGCGCGTCGATATCGCGGAAAACCGTTTCGTTCCAGCGCGAAAACGGCATTTCGATAAGCAGGAACTTACTCTCGCCGAGCGTCAGCTCCGGCGCCGCCCGGCTGTTTCCGGGCCCCTCGTAGTAAGCGACCTCCGCGCCGACGAAAACCGTCGGGTGTTTTTCGGGATCGTAAACGGCGGAGAGCCTTTCGAGCGCTTCGGCGCGTTTTTTGAGAAAATGCTCCGGACGGTCGTGCCTTGCGTAAAAATGAGGAGTCAGCGCGAGCGCGCCGACCCCCTGCCCAAACGACGCTTCCAGCATCGCTTTGGACTCGTTTGCGTCACGGCTGCCGTCGTCGATGCCCGGCAGCGCGTGAGAATGAAAATCGTAAAGACTCATATCAGTCGAGTTTATCATAGAAAGTCTCAATAACGTACTTCTTGAGCGGTTCCTCGTCGGCATAGAACGCCATAAAGCCGTTCTCGACCTTCGATTCGCCCTCGGGCGTCACGCTTCCCGAGTACGTATAGTTCGAAAGAATACGCGAAGCGGTCTCCGTGTCGGAGACGTTGTAGTTCGTCAGAAGATAGGGCGAAAGATCGGAAAGCAGCCCAAGGAGCGCGGAAGCGGACGTATTTTTCTTGATCTCGTTCGCGGCGGACTCCATATAGAGCTTCTGACGCGCCATACGCGCGACGTTCGTCGGCTCGCTCGCGGTCGCGCGCGCGCGGATGAACGTATAAGCCTGCTCGTTCGACATTTTAATGCTCGTTCCCTTGACGAACGCGGGGTCAAGCTCCGTATAATCCTTGTCGAACGTAACGGTAACGCCGCCGAGATACTCGTTGAGAACGGGGAGCGCGCTCATCGTGACGCAGAAATAGGCGTCGATCTTCGCCTGATACAAAAATCCGCTGACGGCGTCGACTGTGTTGCGGCAGCTGGCGTCCATTCCGTCGCCGTACGTGTGCGCGAGGGCGAGCTGTTCGTTCTTGCCGTCGATCTTATCGCCGAAAAGGCCGAGCTGCGGGACGTAAGCGATCGTATCGCGGTTGATATTGAGGACCGAATACGTCTGCTTTATGTGATCGAAGATCAGAAGCATCAGAAAGTCCGACTGCTCGTGGTTCGTCGTGCCGCCGGTACCCTTCATTTCGCCGTCCTTGTCGATACCGATAACGAGGTAGACGGACATATTGTCGCGCGGCAGATACCTTTCACCGTCAATTTTGACGGCTTTCATATCCTGCAGGTTTTCGGTCGCGCTCTTGCGCGTGCCGACAAACCTGTGTAAAGGCAAATCGGAGAGGTGCATGATCGACACGACGAGCATCACGACGCACACGATCAGAAGGAAAAAACAAATCAGTGTTTTCTTCTTTTCGTGGTCGAGTTTCATGACACAAGTCAGGCGATCAAGCGCCTCTCCGTTTCAGTATGTATTCGTTAAGCGATTAAGCTTCCTTTTTCTTGAGCATAACGGGCAGGATGACTGCGATGCCGATGCAAGCGACTGCTGCAAGGGAGATCCACAGAACGGTGTTGACCTGCTTTTCGCCGAGGGGCTCAACTTCAACGCCGACTTCAGAGCCGGGCTTCAGGAAGAGGACGGGGCAGAGTTCGCTGAAGGTAACGGTGTACTGACCGTCAGCAGCCTTAACGACCTTGGAAGCGTCGATCATCTTCCACTCGCCGGAAGAAGCGCAGCGGTAGAGAACGATGGGATTGGAGGTAGCGCCGTCGTAAGTGGTATCGAAGGTGACCTTCAGGGTGTTGCCTGCGGTAGCGAAAGCGTTTGCGTAGTTGCCGGTCAGCGTAACGTCGAACAGTTCGGCAACGACGAGATCCTTCGCGGTGTACTCAGACTTGAGAGCCTTTGCGGCTGCGTCGAGGTCTGCCTTGGTGTTGATCAGGCTGACGTTCTTGAGAGCAACAACTTCGTTGTAAGCAGCTTCGAGGGCAGCCTTGATGTCAGCGGCAGCTGCGTCTTTCTTTGCGTAGGGCGTAACGATGATGTCGTTTGCGGTAAGCGTGGTAGCCTGGCCGTTTGCATCAACGAGCTGTGCATCCACAACAGCGGGGCATTCCTTCTGCGCGATACTGGGAACGAGGTTGGTGGTGGCTGCGAATGCAGTCAGGGCGGTGCCGGCGATGATGAGAACCGTCAGCATAGTTGCAAGAATTCTTTTCATGACAATCTCCTTATAAAATATAAAATAGAATTCGTTTTATGTCCAAAAGCGGAAGATCCGCCGATTGGCAACTTTTTTCAGGCTTTGTTTTCCCGGGAAGCTTCCGGCGCGTAGCCGTAGCCTTCCTTATACTTGTAATAGCGGCGTTTCGTGCTGCCGATCACGCTGTCGACGTTTCCGTTGTAAACGAAGCCGAGGACATGCGCGTTCACGAAGCGCATACGGCGGATCGTTTCGTTGATCTCCGCGCGCTTGGAACTGTTGTGATGCACGACGAGGACGTATCCGTCCACGAATTTCGACACGAGGAGCGGATCCGCGACCGAGTTGACGGGCGGAAGGTCGAGAATGACGAAATCGTAGTGCTGCGCGAAGTTCGCGACCGCCTTCCCCATCATTTCGGAGCCGATCAGTTCCGAGGGGTTCGGCGGGATCACGCCGCTCGTCAGAACGGAGAGCTTGTCGCTCAGCGCGCAGGCCTGTACGTTCGGGAGGCATCTTCCCGCGAGCGCATCCGAAAGGCCGGGGTCGTTCTTGATCCCGAGTTTCTCGGCGATCGTGGGCTTACGCATATCGCAGTCGACGAGCAGGACGTTGTAATGACCCTGCGCGGCGAGCGTGTAAGCAAAATTGAGAGACGTGAACGATTTTCCTTCGTGCGGGTTGCTGCTCGTGACGGCGATCACGCGTCCGCCCTCTTCCTTTGCGGGGAGTGCGAACGAAATGTTGGTTCGCAGAAGGTTGTAAGCTTCGCTCGTGACGAAGTCCATGTTCTTGCCGAACTTCTGGGTTTCGGTCACTTTTTCTTCTTTTTTCCGAAAGAGCTTTTTATCAAAAAGTTTCATTCCTCATCGCCTCCGTTTCCGGTTATTTCTTCCGGTGCCGGGTTCGCTTCGGAAGCCTTTTTGGCGGAATCGGATTTCGCTTTCCGATAACTGTCTTCATATCCGTATCCGTAGCCCTTGCCGTAACTGCCGGACGACGAAACGCTCGCGTCGGGCACGACGGTCAGAAGCGGGATCTCTTCTCCGAAGTTCTGGATCAGCCAGTCGGAGCTCTTGACGGTATCGTCAAGGAATTCGACGAGCAGGATGTAAGCGGCGCCGATCACGAGACCGATGACGAATCCGAGCGCCGTCTGCCTGCCGTAGTTGGGAGACGAAGGATTTACGGGAGCGATCGCGCTGTCGACGAGCTTGGCGCTCGCGCCGTTGACGATGCTCTCGATCTTGCCGGGCAGGACCCTCGCAAACGTGTTTGCGATGAGGCACGCCTCTTCGGGATCGGTGGAGGTCACTTTGATCGCAAAGATCTCGGTATTGGATTCCGCGGAAAGGGTAACCATTCCTTTGAGTTTTTCACAGGAATAATTCAGCCCCGCCTCGCTGATGACCTCTTCGAGCGTCAGCCTCGCTTTCGCGATGACGCTGTACGTTGCGATCAGCGATCTTGAAACGGACAGGTCGGACGTCGAGATCTTCGTGACGCTCAGATCGAGCGTGTTGTTGTTGACGTACATAAGCGCGCTCGCCGTGTACTGAGGCGCGACGAACAGGTACGTACCGCAGAAGAACAGTGCCGCGACGAGGAGCGAGCATACCGCCATGATCCACCATTTTTTCAGCAGCGCGTTGACGAGCTGCATGAGGTCGATCGTGTATTCATTTTCATGTTTTGCCGTTTT
This sequence comes from Eubacteriales bacterium, assembly GCA_045616925.1. GTDB lineage: Bacteria > Bacillota > Clostridia > Oscillospirales > CAG-272 > JAZLHQ01. The sequence continues at coordinate 8,884 of JAZLHQ010000004.1, forward strand.
GTTCATTAGACTCGCTTCTCCGATACGATTTGTCTGCCATAGGGAGACAAATAGACAGTTTTCTATACTATGTCTATTATAGCAACATTATTTTTTTTGTCAAGTCTTTTTCGGCAGATTTTTTACAAATCTTCAATCATTTTCATGTTTTTTCGGTTGCTTCCCGCCCATTCCGAGACCCGCGCCTTCATTCCGGCGACGTCGAGGACGCCGAGGGCAAAGGATTTGCGCAGAAGTCCGTCCGGCAAGTAGGAATCGTATTTGTCGAATTCCGGCACCTCGTCGGGATATAAAAGTTCCATCGGATCGTTCAGTTTTTCCGCCTCTTCGGCAACGATCTCCAGAAGATCCTTGGGCTCCGCGTCCGTCAGAAACTGCATATAATAAGGTCTTGCGCTGTCAAAACCCTTGATCTCGACGCGCTGTGCGCATTTGATGCGCAGAAGCCGTTCGAGCGCCAGAAACGCGTACGTACCGAGCCACGGCAGGAGGCAGTACATTTTCCCGCCGAGCGGAATGAGCGGATTTTCGAGGATCCCGGACAAATTTGCCGTCTTTCGCGCGTTCAGGAGGCGCGTCAGCGCGTTCTGCATGAGATACGGGTAAACCGCGTCCTCTTCAAGGACTCTTTTCATTCTCTCGAGGATCTTCGTGTGCAGATCTCCCGGGCATTCGCCGAAATACGCCGGCACTTTCCCCTTGACGGGCTGGCAGTAGACGAGTTTTCTCTTGCGGTCGACCTCTTCGACGATCCAGACCTGCCCCGCGATCGCAATCTTCTCGCCGGGAGGCGGCGGCAGGCAGAGCGTGCCGAGTTCGAGCGACTCGCACCGCACGGTATATTCCTCGCTCTCGACGAACACGCCGTAGAATTTATAGGAAGAAATGACCCTCTCGCCGTTGATCCCGACGATGAGCCCGTTGTTTTCGGTTCGCTCGATATGCCCGATCCCGATGAGATGCAGAAGGAGTTGCTTAAAATCCTCTTTCGACACGCGGCGGAAATACGGGAGCGTCAGAATGCGCGCGGCAAGCTCCGCGGGAGACATTTCCCCCGAGGACGCAAGCTCGCTCATCGTCTGATGATAGAGCAGACTGTACGCGAACCGGTCGAGCCGCGCGGGCTCGACCCAGCGCTCCTCAAGATAGAGCTGCACGAGCGCGATGCCCTGCAGGAGCTTCCACGGAACGGTCGACGGCAGCATCGCGCGCGCCTCCGGCTCGTCCTCGCGCATGACGAACCACATTTCGGGGCACTGATCGCGCCGTCCCGTTCTGCCCATGCGCTGCAGAAACGACGAGACCGTCCACGGCGCGTCGATCTGGAACGCCCGCTCAAGCCGCCCGACGTCGATGCCGAGCTCAAGCGTCGCGGTCGTCACGACGCTCGCGAGCTTTTCGGGATCCTTCATATTTTCTTCGGCGCTCTGCCGGATCGACGCCGACAGATTGCCGTGATGTATATAAAAACGCTCTTCTTCGCGCGCCGCTTCCGAATAGGAGCGCAGCGAGGTCGTCACCGCCTCGCATTCCTCGCGCGAATTGACGAATACGAGGCATTTTCTGCCCCGCGTGTGTTCAAAAATATAGCCGAAACCCGGATCGGCACCCGCGGGCGCCCTGTCCGTCGGCGCTTCGGGGCACTGCATCGCGTATTTCTCGCAGATCGCCTTCACGTCGCCGTCCTGCGCCGTCGAAGACTGCGCGTTTGAGGCCGCCTGCGCACCCTGCACGTAAAAATGCTCCATCGAGAGCCGCCATCTGACGCCCTTGCTCTCGATCTTAGGGATGACGGTCCGTCTGCCCGTGCCTTCGGCGAGCAGTTTGCCGACGCTTTCAGGGTCGCCGAGCGTCGCCGACAGGCCTATTCTGCGTGGTTTTACGCCCGCGATGCGCGAAAGACGCTCGATGAGGCAGAGCGTCTGCCCGCCGCGATCGCCGCGCAGGAGCGAATGGACTTCGTCGATCACGACGAAGCAGAGGTCACCGAAGAGCTTCGGGATCGCCGCGTGCTTGTGGATCAGAAGCGCTTCGAGCGATTCGGGCGTGATCAGCAGGATCCCCGAGGGATTTTTGAGCAGTTTGTTCTTATGCGAAGCGGCGACGTCGCCGTGCCAGTGCCATACAGGGATGCCCGCTTCTTTGCATAGGTCGTCGAGGCGCTCGAACTGGTCGTTGATGAGCGCCTTCAGAGGGCCTATATAGAGCGCGCCGACGGACGCGGGCGGATCCTCGAGCATTTTGGTGAGGATCGGGAAGAACGCCGCCTCGGTTTTGCCGGAGGCGGTGGAAGCGCATAGCAGGACGTGGTCGTCCGTATTGAAGAGGGCGTCCGCCGCCGCGACCTGCACGCCGCGCAGGGATTGCCACCCTTGACGGTATATATAATCCTGCAAAAACGGCGCGTATCTGTCAAACGTGTTCATTTTCGAACCTTTCCTTTATTATATGATGGGTCTGCCGTACGGTGCGGTTTATCCTCCGTAGGGGTCGGCGCCTCGACGATCCGAAACGGCGGGAGCAAGCCACCCGCCCTACGGGTTTGTGCATACAACGCGACCACCCGTATGGACCGGCGTTGAGTTGCGCACGGTTGTGCGCAATCTCGTTCGACGCCCCGTCGTGCAGGACGATTTTCCAAAACGGGCGACCACCGGTCGCCCCTACGGATTTGCGCGAACATAGCGCTCGCCGCGACGCGTCAGATCTCAAACTCCGCAAAATTTTCGGGGATCACGCGGTCGTCTTCAAGCGACCCCTTCGCAAACGAAAATCTGTCCGACGAAAGAAGATCCGAAACCGAAAGCCCCTCGTTCTGCATCGCGATGTTCAGAAGCTCGATGAAATCCCTTATCACCTCGCGCGGCGTGATCGAACTGTCCGCGCCGATCCTTGCGTATTCGATGCGGATAAAGGCGGCGAGATCGCTCTCCTTGACCGTCGGCGCGTAGTCGTAAAGCCCGCTGTGGATAACGGCAAGACGCTCGCACAGAACGAGCATTTCTTCGGGCGTCAAGGGCGACAAACGGATCACGGGCGCCGAAACGTCGAAGACGTCTCCGGCGAATTTGCCCGATACTTCGCCTGCAAAATTGCCTGTGCAAAGCCGTGAACGCAGCGCTTCGTAACTGTAAACGCCGCGCCTTGGATCCTCGAGCGCCGTCGGGGTCGCGCACATGATGATGCCCATATACGACGCCTTTCCCTGCAAAGTGTCGTTGTACATCGTCAGGATCTTTTCATAATTATATTGTCTCGTGATGCTGTTCGGGATCTTGCAGATGTTCACAAGCTCGTCGATCAGAACGAGGAAGCCGTCGTAGCCCGCTTTTTTGAAGAAAAGGGCGAAAATCTTGATATATTCGTACCAGTCGTCGTCCGAAATGATGATGTTGACGCCGAGATCCTGCTTCGCTTCGCTCTTCGTCGCGTATTCTCCGCGGAACCACTTGCAGACGTTCGCCTTCAATTCGAAATCGTCGTTCAAATAAGCGCGGTAGTAATGGATGAGAAGCTTTGCGAAATCGAACCCGTGAACGAGCTCGGAGACCGCGCCCGTCACTTCGTAGATCTTCTTTTCGACCTCCTTCGGGAATGCGTCTCCTGCGGGGTCGAAGCCCTGCCCCGCGACTTCCGACTGCACCGAGCTGATCCAGCGGTCGAGGATCAGCGTCAGAGCGCGGCCGTCGGGACGCGTCTTCGTCGACAGATTGCGGATCAGCTCCTTGTAGGTCGCGAGTCCCTGCCCGTGCGTGCCGTGAAGCCTGCGTTCGGGCGACAGATCCGCGTCCGCGACGACGAAATTCTTGTCCATCACGTAATTCCGGACGGTCTGCAGAAGAAAACTCTTGCCCGAGCCGTATTTTCCCGTGATGAAGCGGAACGAGGCGCCGCCGTCGCGTATGACGCCGACGTCGCCGAGCAAGGCGTCGATCTCGGTCTTGCGTCCGACCGTGATATAGGAAAGACCGATACGCGGCACGACGCCGCCCTTCAATGAATTGATCACCACGGAAGCGACCCGCTTCGGGATCCTTATCTGTTCATTCATATACGCAATATTCCTTTCAGTTCTTCAAGGTAGTCGGGTACGACCGCGAATCCGTTGTCTTTGCATTCGATCACCGTGTCGGCGAAGAGGTCGTACAGCTTGTCGTTGACGCCGTCGGCAAGTACGCTCGGCATCTTCCCGGCGCCCTTCGCCGCCGTGCCGCCGGTCCCTCCGGCGGCGATCTCCCGCAGGAAATCGCGTTCGGCAGCCGTCAGGACGGAAAGCGGACTGCTTGCTTCGGGCGGAGCCGCAGCTTCGAAGATCGTTTCCTGCGGGAGGAAATTGTCAGCACTCGTGCTGACAATGACGGCGGCGGGCGCATCCGTTTCCGCCGGCATTTCCGACGCCGTTTCCTCTTCGGTCAGAAGCATTCCCATCGTCAGGTCCGCGTCCGCGCGGATCGTTTTGAGGGACGAAAGATCGATCTCGATCTTTTTCCGCTTTTCTTCCGCTTTTTCCGCCTCGACCTCGGAGATCGACTCGTCGATCATCTTTTTGAGCGTTTTCGTTGAAGGCACGTCCTTCAGCGGCGCGGGAAATCCCGTTTTTTCGCGGTAAACGGCGTCGAGCGCGCGCAGGGCGTCGCCGAGTTCCGCACTTTTTTGTAAAGCGTCCGGATATCCCGTGCGCGCAAAATGCCCGTTCCGGCACGAAAAATGCGTCAGTTCGTCAAAATCGCGGTCAAAATCCGCGTGTTTTGCGCCGCCGAAGAGCGCGGCGGTGAAGACCGCGTAGGCGCTCGTGTACGGCTCCGCGAAGCACCGCGCGAAATAACTCGTCTTGCAGGATTTTTTTGCGTGCGCGCACATTTTTTTGTAGAGTTTTACGGCAGCACGTGCGAAATCGGAGGGATACTGCTTGAAAAACGCCGACCGCTGCGGACGGTAATCGCTCCACTCGAAAAGCGCGTCGCGGATCTCTTCGTCGCTTTTGTTCCCGTAGGCAAGGAGCGCGCCCAAGAGACGGCGGCGCCTCATAACGGGCAGATTTTCGATCAGTTTTCCGTCAAGGTCGTAATAGAGGACGAAATCCGAAAGCCAGACCGACAAATACGAGTTGAGTTTTCTCTCTTTTTCGCCGTATTTTTCGTATATTTTCTTTAGATTTTCAAAAGCCGCTTCGGGGCTTTCCGCGCCGATCAGATTGATCTGCTCGTATATATAAACGAATAGGAAGGAAAGCGGCGGATCGTCGGGCAGGATCCCCCGGCGGATCTTCGAGCGCATCGAAAAATATCCGCGCAGTTCGTCGTCCGACATCTGCCGGTAGGTCGGGTAGTAGCAGAAAAACGTGCCGTCAAACGAAAATGCGTCCTCGTAATCCGCCATGAAGCGCGCTTCCTTGCAAAAAAGCGCCGTGTCGGTGAGAAGGCGGTTTTCAAACGCCGTTTCGATCCTTCGGAGTTCGCGGATCTTTTCGGGAACTTCCCGCTCGGGCTTCGTTTCGGGGGTCTCAAACAAGTCGCTCGCGCGTTTGACGATCGGCTCGTCTTCGTAGTTTTTTTCCGCGTTTTCGGAACTTTCCGCGCGTTTTCTGACGTTTATGAGGATATTGTTGATCATATCCCGGATCTCGTCGGAACGGCTCATCTTTTCCCTCCTTTTTGACACGTTTTCAGTTTATTATAGCATAAAAAAAGCGATTTTGCAACGGTTTTTCGCACAAATGTTCGTATATTTTTTGCAAAAAACGGGCAAAATCGATGCAGAAAAAGTAAAAAAGGATGGTTTTCACGTGAAAATACTGATCATCGGCGCGGGCGTTTCGGGGCTTTCCGCCGGCATTTTTGCCCTGAAAAACGGGCATTCGGTCACGATTCTTGAGAAAAATCACGTTTCGGGCGGAAATCTCGCGGGGTGGGAGCGGCAGGGGCTCCCGATCGACAACTGCATCCATTGGCTGAACGGCACGAAACGCGGAAAGCTTTGCGATCTCTGGCGCGAGCTCGACGCGTTCGATCCGGAAAACGTCGGATTTCCCGAAAAATTCTTTACGGTTTCGGCGCTCGGAAAATCGCTGACCCTTTGGCGCGACCTCAAAAGAACGTTTCGGGAATGGGTCTCGCTTGCGCCCGCCGACGAAAAGGAGATCCGCGCGTTTCTGACGGCGGTCGAGTACGTGCGCGACCCGCTTCTCTGCCCGCTCGTCCTTTTGAAATACGGCAAAACGGATCTGTTTTCGCTAGCGAAGCGCTTCACGCATCCGTTGTCGCGGCTTTTGTGCACGGGCTATTTCGGCGGCGAATTCTCGAGCTTCGCGCTGATCCTCGCGTACGCTTCGATCGTCGCGGGCGACGGTGGGATCCCCGACGGCGGCTCGGTCGGAATGGCGAAACGCATCGAGGCGCGTTTTCGCTCGCTCGGCGGCGAAATTCTCTTGAATACCCCCGTCAAGATCGTCGCTTTGCGCGAAAATCCCGCAAAAAACGGCAAAACGATCCTGCACGCGCTCGGCGCCGTCGACGAAAAGGGCGTCCTGCACCGCGCGGGCGGAATCGTGAGGGCGCCGGGCGCGGGGGGCGGAGGCGGGCCGGAG
>JAZLHQ010000005.1:0-7567 GCA_045616925.1 Eubacteriales bacterium
GAGAATCTCGTCAACTTCTGCCGCGGGATCCAGGCGGGCTCGCCGATCGAAGCCTACGTGCAGCCGGAGCCGGACGATATGCCCGGTTATCCGCACAAGGAAGTCATGGCGGGCGGCACGTTCACGTCGGGATCTACGATCGAACTGAGCTGCGACGGACCCGTAACGCCTCCGTACACTGCGTTCATGCAGGGCTCCCTGACCTACGAATACGGAAAGCTCGGCATCATGCGCGCTTTCGATAAAATGGGAAAATAAATCTTTCCCATCAAAAAAACGGAAGAAAAGAAAACTTTTCTTCCGTTTTTATTATGTTTTTATTATGTCTATTCACGCCTCTTCGGTCGGATTCTGCGATCTGATATAGGAAACGAGCTTGTCGGGGAAATTCACCGTCATGCCGTCCGCGTGCGCGTCGTAGACCGTTTTCATCGTCTCTTCGTTTCCGACGCCCCACGCGCGGACGTTGAAGCCCATGCGGTGCAGCTTTTTGACGAGTTCGGGCGTGATGTCCCTTGCGATCGGGCAGATCTCGTCGCATCCGAACGACGCAAGATCCGCGTAAAGCGGATCGCTCAGTTCCTTCGTAAGATACCCGACGCGCAGAAGCGGATTGTACGCCTTGATCGCGCGCAGATATTCGAGGTGGAAGGACGTCACGACGCACTTTTTCTCGATCCCGTACTTCATAATGAGGTCGGAGACATCTTCTTCCACGCCCGCCTGCTTGAGTTCGATCGCGAACGTGAGATCGCGGTGCGCAAAATGCTTAAGGAAATCCTCAAAAGCGACGATCTTGTCCGTAAGACCGTTCTTCTCAACGTTCAATTTCTGAAGCTCTTCAAACGTGTAGTCGGAGATCTTGCCCTCCCCGTCCGTGACGCGCTCGAGCGTATGATCGTGGAAAAGAACGAGAACGCCGTCCGACGTGCGGTGAATATCCGTTTCGATGCCGTTCGCGCCCATAAATACGCCCGTGTAGAACGAAAGCATCGTGTTTTCGGGGCAGTATTCGGAGGCGCCGCGGTGCGCGTAGACGACGAAATCCGTTCTCGATTCGTCCTCGATGATATTCCACATCATACGGCGCAGATTCTGAATGAACGGCTTCCATTCTTGGGGATTGACAAACGGATTCGGTGCGTCCGGATTTTCGATCATCTGCTGATATTTTTCGCACGTGTGGTTGTGCCACGTGTGATTGCCGACCATCACGTCGACGGGCTCGTCTTCGATGCGCTCGAGAGAGTCGAGGAACGCGCCGCGCATCAGGTAACTCACGTTCTTGTGATTGCGCATAAACGTCTTTTTGAGCTGATTCGTGCCGGCGCCGCCGAACATCGCCGCGCGGTACCTGACGCCGTTTTCAAAAACGTCGAAATAGAACGTGTAGGCGCCCTCGGTGTGCCCCGGTGTGAACTGACATTTCACCTCGGTGCCGCCGAGTTTGACGACCATTTCGTCCTCGTAATATACGTCCGGCTCAAAGGAAACGTATTTCAGATCCTCTTTGGCGAGATACACTTTCGCGCCCGTGGCGGCTTTCATTTTCGGAACGCCCCGCGTGTGATCTCCGTGACCGTGCGAGCAGAGGATGATTTTGACGTCGGAAAGCGAAAATCCGAGCGTCTGCAGGGATTCCATCACGACGTCCGCCGTTTCTTCGTACCCCACGTCGATCATAATGAGACCTTCGGAGGTCGCGATGACGTGCGACGACATTTTCTTCGTTCCGACGAAATAAAGATTTCCGATCATACGGAACGGTACCATATCTCCAAGCATATTCTACCTCTCATTTTCCGGAAGGATCTTCCGGATTTTTCTTTTCGGGGAAAGTGGTCGTAAGACCGACGACGTCCTCGACGGGAAGAGCGAACGCGATACCCTGTCCGGGCGTCTTGAGTCCGACCGCCTTGTAGAGGGCGTGCAGGATCGCGTCCTTTTTCTCGCTTTCGACGAGGATCATCACCATTTCTTTTTCGGGCTGGATCGGGATCTCGAAATATTGCTCCGCCTCGGCGTTCGCGGTTCCTCGTCCGCGCACGACCGTGCCGCCGCGCGCGCCCGCCTCACGGGCGGCGTCCATCACCGCCTCGGAGAAGCCGGAATTAACGATGCAAAGGATCATTTCGTGCTGATAAGTATTCATATCCAATATTCCTCTCTTAGGTTACGTGCCCTGCCGGCTGTTGCTCAAAAAGCGGTAGATCGCGACGCCGATCGTCGACGTCATCGGGATCGTGCAGGCAATCCCCTTCCCGTTTTTGACCGTTTGAAATTTTTCTTCCAGAAAAGCGAGTACGGCGGGGACTTTGTCCTTGCGTACGACGCTGACGATCACGGATTTCTTGTTCTCGTTGATGCCGAGATCGTACTGCTTCGCCGTCTGCGCCGTGCCGCGCGCGGATAAAAACATCTGCATATTGATCTCGTAGCCCTGCAGCATCTCGGCGTAAAGCTCGGATTTTTCGCGGCTGACGATCGTTATGAGAAGCATCAGCTTTTCTGGCGCGTCCATCGCCGCCGTGCGCTTGACTTCAATTTCTTTATTCTCTTTCATGTTCGAACGCACCGCCCTTTCACATAAAGTTGATGACCTGCTCGTCGTCCGCGCTCAGAATGCGCTTCATCGCGAGTTTTCTGCGCAGAATGTTCGTGACGATCGCACGGAAGCCGAGGAGCTGGATCGTGATGAGAGGCGTCATCGCGACCATCGCGACGACACCGAAGGCGTCCGTCATCACCGCCGCTTCCCCCTGGAGGGTGCAGCAGGCGCCGATTGCGAACGGAAGAATGAAGCTTGAAGTGAGCGGACCGCTCGCGACGCCGCCCGAGTCGAAGGCGATCGCCGTATAAAGTCCCGGCACGAAGAACGAAAGTCCCAGCGAGAGGGCGTAACCGGGGATCAGATAGTAAAGAACGCTGAAATGATACCGGATGCGCAGCATCGAGAGCGCGATCGAGAGTCCGACGCCGATCGAAAGCGCGATCATCATCGACTTTTTGCTGACCGTACCGTCCGTAATATCCTCGACCTGGCGGTTTAAGACCTGCACGGCGGGCTCGGCGAGTACGACGAGGAAGCCGATCAGAAATCCGAATCCGATGAGGATCGCGGGATGCTTTCCGGCGATCTCGGTGCCCATTTTGAAGCCGACGGGCATAAAGCCGATCTCAACGGCACTCAGAAATACGACGAGTCCCGTAAACGTAAAGAGGATACCGACGCCGATCTTCAGCAGTTTGCGGAGCGGAAGTTTCAAGCAGAAGAGATCGAGGATCAGAAAGAACCCGACGACGAGTCCGAGCGCCAGCAGGACGTCGGACGCCGTATGTAAGAACGTCATCGGCAGTTCCTTGCCGAGGTGGCTTTCCACGGAATAATCGGGCAGCGCGTAGGGGACGTCCCCCTTGAGGGTCGAGCCGAGGAGCAGAACGGCGATGATCGGTCCCACCGAGCACATTGCGATCAGACCGAAGCTGTTCTCCCCGACGTTCTTGCCGCCGATCGTCGCGGCGATACCGACGCCGAGCGCCATAATGAACGGCACCGTGATCGGACCCGTCGTGACGCCGCCGGAATCAAAGCCGAGCGCTAAAAAGTTCGAATTGCCGCTCAAAAACAGGAGCGACGACGCCATGAACATCACGAGGTAAAAGAACATCAGAAGATAGGAAAGCGACAAGCGGAAAATGATCTTCAGAATCGACAGAACGAGGAAAAGACCTACGCCGATGCCGACCATCACGATCAGAAACGTGCCGTTGATCTGCCCTTCGACCTGCGACGCGAGCACCGAAAGATCGGGCTCCGCGACCGTGATGAGAAGTCCCATCAGGAAGCAGATCGGCAGAAGCAGCAGGGGGCCTCCGTGGCGCGAGAGTCCCGCGCCGATATGCTCGCCCATCGGGCTCATCGCGATGTCGGCGCCGAGGCTGAAGAGCCCGATGCCGAGAATGAGTCCGACTGCCGACAAAAGGAACACGGTGAGTTCCGTTTTGGAAAGATCGATCAGCGGGGTAAAATTCAGTATGACGACCACGAGGACTACGGGGAAAACGGAAGAAACCGCTTCTTTCAATTTTTCTCTGAGCAGTTTGAGCAAGACTTTTACTCCTTTTCAAGAATTTTCGTAAACAAAAGGCGGAATATCGTCGCCGCGATGAATTCCGCGGCAAAAACGGCGAGCGCTCCGAGCCACGCGTGCCACGAGAGGCGCACGATCCCGAAGATCGCCCCGAATTTCGGGAAAAGATTGCAGAAAAGCAGGAATGCCGCCCCCGCCGCCAGCGAGGACGAGAACATATTGGAAAGCCGCACGGAGAAACGTGCGCCTTTTTCAAGGTTTTCGCTGACGATGAGCAGCGAAATTCCTCCGAGAAGCAAAGCGTAGAAGCAATAAGTACTGAGCTGCCCCGCCTGCAGCCTGCCGGCAAGCGACAGGAAGCGCGCCGACAAAAGCGTTCCCGAAAACAGGAAGAGCGCCGACGCCAGCGACTGCACGAAGAGACAGAGCCCCTTGACGGGCCGCGTGAATCCGATCGTGCGCGGCTCGAACGCCGTGATCATCACGGCGAACAGATCCGCGACGAGTCCCGACATCAGAAGCTTCAGCGCCGAAACGAGCGGGAATCCGAAGATCAGCTTCGTCAGCGTCAGAAGGAAACGGACCGTCTGCATGGCGAAGAGGTAATATTTGAGCCTGTCGACGCAGGAATAGATCATGCGCGCGCATTTCAGCGACTCGATGGCGGCGTTCACGCCGCCCTTTCCTTCTTCGTCGACGTCCGAAACGACGACGTCCGCGACGAACCTAAGCGCGTCGCAGCCCTTCTGCGTACCCTCTCCGATGCGCTGCTCGTCCTTCATAAGCAGGATGCCTTCCCTGTCCGCTTTACCGGAAAGGGTGGTCGCCTGCGTGATCGAGAGGTCGGCTGCCCGCATCGCGGGCACTTCGGTCAGACGCATACCCGACATCGCGACGGTGTATCCCGCCTTTTTGAGCATACCGACGATATTTTCGGAGGTTTCGTCGTCGACGTCCTCAAAGAGCGCGTAGGATCCGATCTTCGTCTGCAGAATGCCGGGGTCGGTATTCTGCATCGTCAAGCGGTCGATCGCCTCCTCGCGTTCGCTTAAAAGACCCAGAGATTTGGCGAGCTGGAAATTCTTTTCGGAGCGGTCGCGGCATAAAAGCACCGTATGGAGCGACTTGTCCGCCCGACCCGATTTCCCGGCGTTTCCGGGACCTGCCATACTTTCGATCGCGCGCGCGGCTCCGGGAAGGACCGGCTCCTTGAGCCCGATGAAGCCCTCGAAGGTCATTTCCTTCTGCAGATCGCCGATCCGCTTGAGACGGTTGTAGCGCGAAAGCGCGGTGGCGACCGCGATCACGCAATAGGATTCGCGCATCAATTGAGACGCCATCATCATAAAGCGCGAGCGCGCCGCCTGCGTCATCTGGCAGGTGCGGCCGTTGTCGAGATAATCGGTGCAGGCGTCGAGAATTTCCTCCGCCTGTCCGCGGAAGACGCCGACGAACTGCCCGTGCCCGAAATAAAGACCCGTGTCGAAGCGGCATTCTCCGCCCGCTTCCATGTGGTCGAGCAGCGGATACTGCTTTTCGAGGTCGCTGTTGTAAAGACCCGCGCGCTCGACGCCGCTGAGGATCGCCTCGACCTCGAAGCTGTTCAATTTCTCGCTCCCGGCGGCGCTTACGAGGTTCGTTCCGCCGTAAAGACCCGTTGAAACGACGGCGAGCGACAGAACGCGCTTCGCGCTGTCGGTGAGCTCCCCGTCGATCGGGATGATCCGGTCGCCGGACGTCACGCATTCAAGCCTGATGTCCTTCTTGCGCACGAGCGTTTCGGGGCAGATCAGAAGGCAGTCGATCCTTTTCATCACGTTGAGCTTTTCGGGATGCCGGATGAGCGCGCCTTCGTTGATACTTTGGCGGCGTGCGCGCGTATTCGAACTGAAAATGCCGCGCGCGACGATGATGTAACCGAATGCGGGATAGAATTCCGTCATGCACGCGAGCGTGCAGGAAAGCACGCAGAGCAGATCGTACAGCGGATCGTCGGTCGGAAAGACCCTCGCGTACGACAAAATCCCGAGAATGAAGACGAAGAGGAACGACAAAAGCGTCGATACGAGCGATAACTTGCGCAGATTGCGGAAAAGCGGAAGATTCGCGTAAGCGGACGGATTGCGGTTCTTTCTTCTGAGCGCGATCATCGTCATGGGGCCGGTCGCGTAGGCGATCGCCTTGCCGCGCCCGCCCGTCACGATCGTCGACGCGTAAACGAGGTTTTTGCACGCGCCGGGCGTCAGATTGCGGAATGACGTAAAGGCGGCGTCCTTGCGCACCTCTCCGACGTTCTCGGTGATGCCCGTTTCCAGTACCCGGAGGTCGTCCGTTTCGATGAGACGCGCGTCCGCGGGGATCAGATCGCCCTCTTTGAGCAGGAATACGTCGCCGGGAACGATCAATTCCTGCCTGACGGTCAGTTTTCTGCCGCCTCTTATCACGGAAGCGGTCGGAAGCGAAGTGCTGCGCGCCTGCTCGAGGATGCGCATCGCGCGCAGATTCGTCATAAACAGGATAAAATAGCTGAAGGCGATCGTCAGAACGATCAGAAGCGCTTCGACCCACTTGCCGAAAACGGCGAGCAGGACAGCGATCAGCGCCGTCAGCGCCGAGAGCGCGCCGGGCGACAAATTGTTGAGATGCTCTCTCGCCGAGACTTTGGGAGCCTCGAACAGAACGTTGCTCCCGCAGCGCTTCAGACGTTCTTCGGCGATCTCGTCGGTGAGTCCGTAGTCGGGATCGCTCCCGAGACGCCCGTACACTTCGCCGATATTTTCATCGTACCAGCGTTCCCCTCCCGCGCCGGCATCCGTTCTGCCGGGCGCCCCGATGAGGCGGACGCTGTCCGTTTTTACGCCGTCCTGCATACGATGGAAAGTTCTTTGCCGTCGCTGTCGATCGAAACGGCGCGTACGTTGTGCATATAGTCGGCGACGATCTTGTTGGCGATCGCGTCCTCGACGTCACGCGTGATGACTCTTCTCAGATTTCTCGCGCCGTACTTGCGCGAGAACGCCTTGTCGGCGAGGAATTTCGCCGCCTCTTCGGTATAGGAGAAGCCGATCTCCTTCTCGTCGAGGGCTTTTTCAAGATCGTTCAGCATGATCTTCGCGATTCTCACGAAATCCTCCTTCTCGAGCGAGCGGAAGGTGATGATCTCGTCGACGCGGTTGATGAATTCGGGGCGCAGAAACTGCGAAAGCGCCCTCTCGGTCTTGCTCTCTTGCGCGGTCTTTTCCTCGGTCGAGAAGCCCATCCGGGATTCGACGCCGACGGCGCCCGCGTTCGTCGTCATGACGATGACGGTGTTTTCAAAGTTGACCTCTTTGCCTCTCGCGTCCGTGATGCGTCCGTCGTCGAGGATCTGCAGAAGGATGTTCATCACGTCCGGATGCGCCTTCTCGATCTCGTCGAAGAGGATGAGCGAATAAGGCTTTCTGCGGATCTTTTCGGTGAGCTGCCCCGCCTCGTCG
>JAZLHQ010000006.1:0-4049 GCA_045616925.1 Eubacteriales bacterium
CCTCGGAAACGACGTTTTCGGGCGTCGTACCGGCAAGATCGGCGATCAGTTTTCCGAACTTATCGGGAGAAACGCCGACGCCGGCGAGCGGGAGCAGGTCGACCTGCGGATTGTATTTGAAGCCGCCGTTGATATCGCGGTTGAGATGCGGGGGCGTATTCGGAATGACGAGAAGATCGCGGTCGACGTTGACGTTCACCGTGTCGAATGCGGCTGTTCCGTCCTTGAGCGTGCGCACGACGACGCGGCCGGCAAGCGAGAGCGGACGGTCGAGCCACGATGAAAGGATCATCCCGCCGTAGCGCTCCGTATTGAAGCGCAGATAGGCGCCGCCGTTCAGATCGCAGATCTCTTTGAGCTTGAAGCATGGCGAATCGGAATGGCTCGCGGCAATCATAAAGGGCGCGGGAGCCTCCGGCATCCGGAAAGCGATCAGAGAGGAGCCGTTGCGGGTCACGTAGTAGCCGTGGCGGGGCAGAAGCGGTTTCGGAGAGGATTCCCCGATGCGCTCGAATCCGCATTGATCGAGAATTTCGCAGGTCTGCGAAACGGTATGAAAGGCGCTCGGCGCCTTTTCGATGAAAGAAAGGAGACCGTCGACCGACGGTACGAATTGTTTCATACGTTCCTCCGTAATAATATTTATATCAGTATCATATCACAAGTGAAGGGCTTTCGCAAGGGAAAACGCGAAAAAAGTAATAAAAAGTAGCACATCGTTTACAAAAAATTTATGACATTTCCGATTTTTGTCTAAAAGGGAGATTGATTTTTCGACGAAAATGTGATATAGTAAGGCGGTGGGTGTATGCCCGCGCTTTTCGGCGCGCCGAAAAGATTGTAAATTTGAAAACGCACGTATTCCGGAATATTGAAAGGACGGATCCCATAGATGAAAAAGAACGTAAGATTTCTGACGGCGGCAGCGGCGCTCCTTCTCATAGCGCTCGTTTTGCTCTCCTGCGGAAAGAAGAATAAGAACGGCAAAGACGAGCAGACGAGCGAAGACCCTTCCGCTCAGACGACCGCGGTCGTGACCGACCAGCCGATCATTCTGACGATGAATAAAACCAAAACGCTTCTCGAAACGGGAAAGAAGGAAAAACTGACCGTCATTTCCTCACAGACGGGAATGGAGACCTCCAACGTCATCTGGGAAACGGATAACGGAATGGTCGCGACGGTCGATACCTCCGGAACCGTCACCGCAAACTCCACGGGCGAAGCGCATATCACCGCGAGCACGATCGACGGCAAGTCGAGAGTTACCTGCACGGTCGAAGTCGTCACGACCTCCAAGCTGAGCGTTGAATTCGACAAAAAAGAGATCGACCTCAACGCGGGCGACACCAATATCACGATTCCTTATTCCGTCTCGGGCACCGTTGATTACGAGCTCGAATGGGATATCACCCAGCCGACCGGCTCGAACATCATTTCCATCAACCCGAAGAGCGGCGCGATCACCGCGAACGAGGAGGGAACCGCTTACGTTTACCTCAAGGTGAAGGATTCCAAAGGCCAGTCCGCCTTCAACTACTGCACGGTGCACGTAAAAGTGCCGGTCAGAGGCATCGTCGGACTGCTTTCCGATCAGACCCTCGTTCTGACGCAGAATACCGACTATCCGTCGAGAAGCGTCTATAAGGTCACGCCCGACAACGCGACCGACCCGAGCGTCACGTGGACGTTCTCCGACCCGAACGTTGCGGAGCGCCGCTCCGACGGCGCGATCTACGCGAAGGGCGTCGGCAGAACGAAGGTCACGCTCGAAACCGTGGACGGCGGCTATAAATACAGCTTCTACATCGAAGTCGTCGTCGATCCGACCGGTATCGTGATCGAAGGCGAAGAGATCCTCGTCGTCACGGACGGTGAGACCGCACAAAAAGAACTGAAGCTCAATTACAACGCAACGACGATGCTGACGGCGCGCATCCTGCCGGAAGGCGCAACGTCGCCGAACCTCGTCTGGACGTCGAGCGTCCCGTCCGTCGTCAGCGTATCGGGCGGCTTTGTCGTCGGCAGAAGCGTCGGCACGGCGCAGATCACCGTCTCGATCGAAGGCACGTCTTTAAGCGACACCGTCAACGTGACGGTCTTCAACCCGATCGTTTCGATGACGTTCGCAAGCCCCGAAAATAAAGTGGAACTCGGCGCCCCCGTCGACTTCCCGGCATTCACCTATCTGCCCGTCAACGCGGATAACCTCTCCGAAATGATCTGGGAATCCTCCAATCCCACGATCCTCGCGATCGGCGAGGACGGCAAGCTCCTTCCTATGTCGGCAGGTATCGTAACGCTGACCGCCACCGTCGGTGACGTCGTCGCGACGACCGTCGTCGAGGTCGTCGACCCCGCGCAGGTCGTCGTCCCCGTCGAATCCGTGAGCGCGGATATCACGCTTGCGCTTGACGAAGGCGCGAAGGCGACCCTCAACGTCAAGATCCTTCCCGCGAACGCGACCGACCGCACCTACACGCTCACCTCCGTCAAACCCGATATCGCCGAGGTCCTTCCGGACGGAACGATCCACGCGCTCAGCGCGGGCTTTACGGTCGTAACGGTCACTTCGAACGCGGATCCCAATAAGTACGCGACCGTCGTCGTCATCGTAAACGCGCTGACGCCCGAAAAGATCGATAAACTGATCACCGAATACCAGACGAAGGTCGAAACGGAGAACACGCGCCATACGGCAGCGCTCGACACGATCGAAAAGAAATACGCGAAGGACCTCGCGAACTACGAGGCGGCGCTCGCGATCTCCGAAGACAGCATGATCAGATCTCTCTACGAGAAGATGATCGCGGACAAGAATAAGGAGATCACCGCCGAGAATAAGCAGAATACGGATACGCTCGCGCAGCTCGACCTCGACTACGCGCACATCATCCCGCTCATTCCCGAACCGGAACCCGAGCCCGAACCCGAGCCCGAACCCGAACCCGAGCCCGATCCCGAGCCCGAACCTACGCCCGAAACCGAAACCGAGACCCCGACCGAGGGTTAACGCAATACCTTCCAAGTCAAGTAAAGGAGAAACGCCATGAACAAGAAAATAATTGCTTTTCTGCTTGCAGCGATCTTCTGCCTGACGCTTCTTTCGGGATGCGCCGATAAAAAGAACAACGGCAAGAAGGAAGAGGACGTCGATGAATCCGAATTTCTGGATCATCTTCCCGAGTACGATTTCGAAGGCGAGTCCGTCGTCGTCGCTTGCTTCGACGAAAACGTCACGAACTCGATTGCCGCCGAAGAAAACGACGGCGACACCGTCAACGTAGCGCTCTACGAATCGAAGCAGATGGTCGAGACCCGCTTCAATATGGAAGTCGAACTCGTCACCTGCGGCACTCCGATGCAGTATCTGAAACAGACGATCGGCACGCCGCTGACCGCCGGAACGTCCGATTACGACGTTCTCGCGGGCTTCCAGTACTACGATATCGGACTTTGCCTTGACAGCGTCCTGCTCGACCTCAATAAGCTTGAAGGGGAGGCGGACGTGATCGACGTCTCGCAGGACTACTGGGCTTCCGACGTCATCAGCGCGCTCAACTACGGCAATTCGCTCTACTGGCTCGCGGGCGACATCAGCACGCGCACCCTCGGACTCATGTACTGCACCTACTGCAATATGAGTCTGTACAACAAATATATGCTCGACAACGAGAAATACGGCAGCATTTACGATATCGTCAGAGAGGGCAAGTTTACTTACGATCTTCTGACCGAGATGTGCGCCGATATTTATCAGGATATCGACTTTGACCAGAAGGTCAGCGAAAACGACCTCGTAGGATTTGCCTCCTACTGGGTCAGCATCGTCGACGGTATGCTCGCGGGCGCCGGATTCAAGACCGTGCGCACCTATGACGACGGAACGCTTGAGCTTTACGTCGAAAACAAGGACAATCTCGCGCTCGCGAGACCCGTACTCGAATTCAAGGATTCCGCAACCACGTTCAAGGTAAGCTACGGAACGAGCGCAGACGCGGAGACCTGCCTGATGGAGCAGTTTGCGAAGGGCAACACGCTCTTTGCGG
>JAZLHQ010000007.1:0-11718 GCA_045616925.1 Eubacteriales bacterium
CCGCCCCGCCCCGCGTTTTGGGAAGGGGAGTCCTCCCGGGGACCGCGCCCCAGAGACCGCGGAAAAGAGCCGCGTTCGCGGCGGGCGGCGGAAATTACGACGCGCCCGTGTCGACCCTCGGCGATTTTCTTTCCGGAAGATCCGGAACGGCGCCGACGAAGGTCGAGCCGACCTATCGCGGCGGAGAACACTTCAGAACGTGCGACCTTCACGCGGTCCTGCCGCCGTTCGTTACCGAAATGCTTGAGATCGGATTTGCCGATTTCGGCAGAAAGATCGCGGGATTCGACGCGCCGTACGCGGTTCTGACGGGCGTCGAGACGCGCACCTCGTCCCCCGTGCGCATTCTGAGGACGGAAGAAATGACTGCGAAGGAAATCCCGAACGTCTATCCCGGCGGGGAAGGCGCGGGCTACGCCGGCGGCATCACGTCCGCCGCCGTGGACGGCATCCGCGCGGCGCTTTCGCTGATGAAAAAATACGCGCCGCTCGAAAAACAGTAAAAAAGGAATGGAAAGTTCATGCAGCAAAGAGGAATCGTGAAAGAATCAATAGACGGATACGCGCTCGTCTACGTGCAGCGCAATACCGCCTGCGGCGCCTGCCACGGCGACTGCGACGGTTGTATCTCAAAGGAAGCCGCCGAGGTCATCCGTCTGCCCGATCCGATCGGACTTCAGAAAGGCGATATCGTCGTACTCAGCGCGTCGAATAAGGAAACGCTGCTCGCGGCGCTTCTCGTCTTCGTCGTGCCGATCCTCTCGATGCTCCTCTTCGGAATGATCGCGTCGATCTTTACGGACGGGATCGTCTGCACGATTTCGGCGCTCGTCGGGATCGCCGTCGGTTTCATTCCGGCGATCCTGCACAACAAAAACGTAAAAACACCGCTCGTGCGCATTGAGCGCAAGGCAGAGCCGGGAGAAAAATTCTGATAATCCCGCGAAGACCCCAAAACGATCGAAAGGAAAATGACCTGATGAACAAACGATGGAACGTACAGACACCGGATCCGCATACGGAGAAGGCGGCGATCCTCTCGGAGGCGCTCGGAATCACGGACGTGACGGCAACGCTTCTTCTGAACCGCGGACTTACGAATCCCGAGAGCGCGGAGCGCTTTCTGCACTACCGCGACTATCTGTATTACGACGCGTTCCTTTTGCCGGATATGGAAAAGGCGGTCGGAAGGATCCTCAGAGCGGTTGAAAACAAGGAAAAGATCGCGATCTACGGCGACTACGACGTGGACGGCGTCACCTCCGTCAGTATCCTATACCTCTATCTGAAAGAACTCGGCTCGGAGCCGATCTACTATATTCCGGACCGCTGCCTCGAAGGCTACGGCATCAACAACGAAGCGATCGACCGCTTCAGAGCGCAGAACATCTCCCTCATCATCACGGTCGACACGGGCGTTACCGCCATCGACGAAGTCGCTTACGCCAAGTCTCTCGGCATCGAAACGGTCGTCACGGACCACCACGAGTGCCAGAGCGTTCTGCCGGAGGCGGTCGCCGTCGTCAACCCGCACAGATCGGACAGCGTCTATCCCTTCAAGGATCTCGCCGGCGTCGGCGTCGTCTTCAAACTCCTTTGTGCGCTTGAAAAGCGCATTTCTGGGGACGCGGATCAGAATACGATCGCGCGCATTTCCGAAAAATACGCGGATCTTGCCGCCGTCGGAACGATCGCGGACGTGATGCCGATCACGGACGAAAACCGCCTGCTCGTCGGTTACGGACTCAAACAGCTTGAAAAATCACACCGTTTGGGGCTTTCGTGCCTTCTGAACGAGGCGAACAAACGCGGAAGTAAAGAAAAACGGCAGATCACGTCGTCGGTGATCAGTTTTACGGTCGCGCCGCGCATCAACGCGGCGGGCAGAATGGGAGACGCGCAGCGCGCCGTTTCGCTCTTTTTGGCAGACAACGAAAAGATCGCGCAGGAGACGGCGAGGGAACTCTGCGAGATCAATCTGAAGAGACAGGAAGAAGAGAACGCGATCATCACCGAAGCGCGTGAAATGATCGCCAAAGATCCCCTTTCCGAGGACAGAAAGATCGTCGTGCTTGCCAAAGATCATTGGCACAACGGCGTCATCGGGATCGTTTCCTCCCGCATCACGGAGCAGATGGGGCTTCCGTCGATCCTCATTTCCTTTGACGAAAACGGCGTCGGAAAAGGCTCCGGACGCTCGGTCAAGGGCATCAATCTCGTCGACGCGCTGACGTATTGTTCGGATCTGCTCATCAAATTCGGCGGTCACGAGCTGGCGGCGGGTCTGACGATCCGGCGCGAAAATCTCGACGCTTTCGTCGAAAAAATCAACGCTTACGTCAAGGATCGCATCCTCGAACGCGACACGACCCCCGTCATCGACGTCGATACGGAGCTTTCGGGCGACGACCTCACCTGCGATCAGGCGAACGAGCTTCTCTTGCTCGAGCCTTACGGCACGTCGAACCCGAACCCGCAGTTCCTCATTCGCGGCGCGAAGATCACGGAGATCCGGGAAATGGCGCAGAAGCACACGCGCATGACCCTCACGAAGGACGGCGAAAGCGTGACGGCGCTTCTGTTCGGCAAAACGCGCGCAAGTCTCGATTTTTACAAGGGCGACAGCGTGGACGTCGTCGCGCAGCTCAGCGTCAACGACTTCCGCGGCGTCGTCTCACTTCAGCTGCTCGTCAGGGATATCCGCCTGTCGGGCGTGGATCCCGACGAATACGACCTAAAGAGATGCGCGTTCCACGCGATCATGAAGGGCGAAAAATTCCCGTCCGCATGGATGCCGGTACGCGACGAATGCGCGGCGGTATTCCTGTATCTTAAGCGCAGGATCGCGGAAAGTCCCGACGGAAAAGTGGGAGTACATCAGCTTCTGCGCGCGCTCGACGGCGAAAACGCGTACGTCAAGACGCGTATCGCGCTCGAACTCTTTGCGTCCGGCGAGCTTATTTCGCTCAACGCGAGCGAGGAATGCGAGGAGCAGCTCCGCCCCGTTCTTATGCCCGCAAAAACCAAAATCGAAATCGAAAAACTTCCGCTTTACGAAAAACTTCTTGAAAAAGCGGAGTAAAAACAAGGCATCAGACAATGGATAACACGAAAAACGAAATGAAAGAAGAGACCCCGGCGACCGCGGATGCGGCTCTGCCGGATGAAAATCTTGCCAAACTCATCGAGCAGATCGAGGCGAGCGGACGGAACTACGACAAGGAAAAGATCGCGAAGGCGTACGAGTTCGCGAAGCGTCTGCACGCGGGGCAGTACCGCGCGTCGGGCGAGCCCTATATCGTCCACCCCGTCTCGGTTTCGCTGATCGCTCTCTCGCTCGGACTCGATACTGATTCGATCTGCGCGGCCCTTCTGCACGACACGGTCGAGGACTGCGGAAATCTCATCTCGCTTGAAGAGATCGAGAAGGAATTCGGCGTGGACGTCGCGGAGCTCGTCAACGGCCTCACGAAACTCGTCCATATCCCGTTCAACGACCGCGCGGAAGAGCAGATGGAGAACCTTCGGAAAATGTTCCTCGCGATGAACAAGGACATACGCGTCATCTTCATCAAACTCTGCGACCGGCTGCACAATATGCGCACGCTCTCCGCCAAAGGAGAGGAAAAACAGCGCCTGACGGCGCTCGAAACGATGCAGGTCTACGCGCCGCTCGCGCACAGACTCGGTATGCAGCGCATCAAGCAGGAACTCGAAAACCTTTCGATCTCCTTCCTTGACCCGATCGGATACGCCGAAGTGAAGGCGGATATCGACCGCAAATTCGGCGAGAGCCGCGATTTCATCGACCGCATCAAGCAGCAGCTCACCGATAAACTGCACGAAAACGGCTTCGATTTTCAGATCACGGGCCGTGTCAAGAGCGTTTACAGTACCTATAAGAAGATGTTCGAGCAGAACAAGACGTTCGATGAGATCTACGACTTCTACGCCGTCCGGATCATCACGAACACGGAGCTTGAATGCTATACGGCGCTCGGCATCATCCACGACGCCTATAAATCCGTCCCCGGCAGATTCAAGGACTATATTTCGACGCCGAAGCCGAATATGTACCAGTCCCTGCACACGACCGTCATCGGTCACGAGGGCATTCCGTTCGAAGTGCAGATCCGCACGTGGGACATGCACCGCATCGCCGAATACGGCGTCGCGGCGCACTGGAAATACAAGGATAAGGTACAGGGCGACGCCGTCACCGACAAGAGCTACGAGTGGATCTCGCGCCTCATCGAGGGCGAGGACACCTCGATGGATCTCGACGAGTTCATGCGCCTTCTGAAGGTCGATATCTTCCAGGACGAGGTCTTCGTCTTCACGCCGAAGGGCGACGTCATCACGCTGCCGAAGGGCGCGACGCTGATCGACTTTGCCTACGCGATCCATTCGCAGGTCGGCAACAAGATGATCGGCGCGAAGATCAACGGTATGATCTGCCCGATCGACCGCTGCCCGTCGAACGGCGACCGCGTCGAAATTCTGACTTCCTCGGCGTCCAAAGGTCCGAGCCGCGACTGGCTCAAGCTCGTCAAAACGGGCGAAGCGCGCAACAAGATCCGCCAGTGGTTCAAGAAAGAGAAGAGAGCCGAGAACATCGTCGTCGGCAAGGCGGAGCTTGAGCGCGAGATCAGACGCTACGAAAAGAACTGTACGGCGGCGCTCAGGGACGAGATCATCGAAAATCTCGCCAAGCGCGTCGGTATGCAGAACGGGGAAGACCTCTGCAACGCCATCGGCTTCGGCGGTCTGACCGTCCTCAGGATCGCGTCGAGACTCCGCGAGGAAGTCGACCGCGTGATGGAAAGCGTCCCGAAGGAGAACCCGCTGAAGCCCGAAAAGGTCGTCAGCAAGCCGATGAAGAGCTGCTCGAACGGCGTCATCGTCGACGGCGTCGACGGACTCGAGGTCAGATTCGCGAAATGCTGCAGCCCGCTGCCCGGCGATCAGATCGTCGGCTTCATCACGCGCGGCTTCGGCGTGACCGTTCACAAGAGAAACTGCAAGAACGTCATCGCGGGCATGGAGCGCCCGCAGGACGCGGAGCGCTATCTGTCCGCGCGCTGGGAGAGCGATCTCGTAAGATCCGGCGGCGACACGGAGCTTTTCGCCTGCACGCTCTACATCATCGCCGAGAACGACGCGATGATGCTTTCCTCCATCACGGCGGCGCTCGCCGATATGAAGGTCTCGACGCATCAGTTCAATATGCAGATCAAAGGCTCGCAGCTTCTGATCCAGCTGACGGTCGGCTGCCGCAATACCGAGCACGCCAACTTCATCGTCGGCAAACTGCGCTCTCTGCAGCACGTATTGCAGGTCACGAGGAGGAATACCGTATGATCGCGATCTTACAGAGAGTGTCGTCCGCCTCGGTCAGCGTCGACGGAAAAGTTACGGGACGGTGCGGACAGGGCTACGCCATCCTAATCGGAGTCGCCGTTGGCGACACCGAGAAAGAAGCGGATTTTCTTGCGCAGAAGATCGCGAAACTGCGCGTTTTCCGCGATGAAAACGATAAAATGAATCTCTCGATCAACGACGTCGGCGGCTCCTGCGTGGTCGTTTCGCAGTTCACGCTTCTGGCCGATTGCACCCACGGCAACCGCCCGAGCTTTTTCGACGCGGCGGTCCCCGCGATCTCCGAGGGACTTTACGAATATTTCGTCAAAAAACTCGATTCTCTGATCACGGGTCAAGTGGAATGCGGCGTTTTCGGCGCCGATATGCAGTACGAGATCCACAATCAGGGCCCCGTCACGATCGTGCTCGACACGAAACAGCTTTTAAGACCCTGAAGAAACGGAATAAAAAATGAAACTCATCATCAACGGCGATATCAACGAATATTACGTCCAGACGCTCTGCCTCGTCTTTTTTCCCGGCGCGAAATTCGCGCAGGACGAGGAGGTCACGGACGAAACTCCCGTCGTGAACGTCAACGTTCTGAACGAAGAGGACGGCGTGCGCGCAAGCGTTCAGATCAAGGTCGGCGGCAACGCCGCCGAGGCTGAATACAAGGAGCCTTATACCGACAAAAAAGCGGTCAGCGTGCCGAAGGTCGCGCTCGGAAAAGCGTTTTACGAGGCGGGAGAAAAATTCTTCGGCTATACGCCCGCGTGGGGCATTCTGACGGGAATTCGTCCGTCGAAGATCTCGCGCGAATTTCTGAGGCAGGGAATGAGTGCGCCGCAGATCCGCAAGATTTTGCGCGACGACTATCTTCTGATCCCCAAAAAGGCGGCGCTTTTGACGAAGATCACCGAAAACGAGGTGCGCATCGTGGACGCCGTCACGCCCGAAACGTGCAGCCTCTATATTTCGATCCCCTTCTGCCCGACGCGCTGTGCCTACTGCTCGTTCGTCTCGTACGCGACGAAGCGTCTTTTGTCTCTGATCCCCGCCTACGTCGAGCGGCTTCTCGACGATCTCGACGGCGTGTTTGAACTGATCAAGGAGCAGAATCTCAAGCTGACGACGATCTATATCGGCGGCGGTACGCCGACGACCCTCACCTGCGAGCAGCTCTCACGAATCTTTGAGAAGATCGAAGAGCATATCGACCCGTGGCAATTGCAGGAATTCTCGCTCGAAGCGGGAAGACCCGACACGATCACGAAGGAAAAACTCGCGCTCGCGAACGCGCACGGCGTCAGCCGCATCAGCATCAACCCGCAGACGCTCAACGACGACGTTCTGCGCGCGATCGGCAGATGCCATACGGCGGACGATTTCTTCCGCGCCTTCGAGGACGCGCGCGAAGCGGGGATCCGGTGCATCAATACGGATCTGATCGCGGGTCTGCCGGGAGAGGGATACAGAAGCTTCTCCAAAACGGTGGACGGCGTTCTGAAGCTGCGCCCCGAAAATCTGACGGTACACACATTCTGCGTCAAAAAAGCGTCCGATATCGCGCATACGCCGGAGGCGTACGCGCAGAGCATCGGCGAAGCGCACAAGAGCGTCGACTATTCGCAGCTGCGCGCGAAAGCGGCGGGCTACGAGCCTTATTACATCTATCGGCAGAAGAATACGGTCGGCAATCTCGAAAACGTCGGCTTCTGCCTGCCGGGATACGAGGGACGCTATAACGTCTACATCATGGAAGAACTCCACCACATATTCGCGGTGGGCGCGGGCGCGGTCACGAAGCTCGTCGACCGCAGCGTTCCCGCGATTGAACGGTTCTTTATGCCGAAATACCCTTACGAATATCTGAACGAAAAGGGCAAGGCGACCTTCGATGAGGAGTACAAGGCAAGCGTGCGGGCGTTTTTTGAAAAATATCCGCATGAAAAATAAGAAATGACCATATAGTGTGCGGGAGGGATCCCCCGTGAGCGGGGATTTGACCGCATTGAACGAACAGCGATCTTTGCAAAAAAAGCTTTCCCGAAGAAATTTCGCAGAGGGAATTCTGCTTCTTTCCGCCGCGGGAATCGTTTCGAAATTCTGCGGGGTGCTTTACAAAATCCCGCTTACGCGTTTGCTCGGCAGCGGCGGAATGGGGTATTTCGGGACGGCTTACACCGTCTACGCGCTCCTTTACGTCTTCTCGACGGCGGGATTGCCGTCGGCAGTCTCGATTCTCACGTCGCGCGCAAAAGCCGACGGGGATCCCGATTCACTCGACCGGATCCTCTTCGTCACCCTTCGTTTTTTCGGCGGAGCGGGCGCCGTTTTGTCGGTGTTGACGATGCTTTTCGCCCGCCGGATCGCTCTCTTTTTCGGAAGCGATCCCGCCGCGCAGTCGATCGCGGCGATCGCGCCGGCGATCTTCTTCTCCTGCCTGTCGGGCGCTTTGCGCGGCTGGTTTCAGGGGCAGAACCGTATGGCGCCGACCGCTCTTTCGCAGAGCGTGGAGGCGATCGGGAAATTTCTCGTCGGCATCGCCGCCTGCAAATTCGCGCTCGAAAAAGGCTACGGGATCCCGACGGCTTCCGCGTTCGCCGTCTTCGGCGTGACGTTTTCGTCGATGGCGAGCTCAATCTGTCTTCTGATCGCCGCCGGAAAAGCCGGATTTTCGCCCGAAAAGGGCAGAAAAGCCGAAAAAACGGCGCGGAAAAAGGGTACGCCGGATCTTCTTTCGTCGGTCTTATTGCTGTCGCTTCCGATCACGATCGGCGCGGCGCTCTCGGGCGTTGACGGCGCGATCGACCTCTTCGTCTTTTTAAGAATCCTGCCGAAGTACGGCTGCGACGCCGCCGCGGCGAACGCCTTATACGGCGTCTTTACCTCGATGGCGATTCCGCTTTACAATCTGCCGTCGGTCTTTATCGCGCCCGTATCGAGCTGCCTTCTGCCGCTGATCGCCGCCGAAAACGACCGGCAGACGGACGAAGAACTCGTCCGAAAAGCACTTTCCTATACGTTTTTACTGTCGATCCCGTGTTCGGTCGGACTGTCGGTCTTTTCAAAACCGATCCTGTCCCTTTTCTTCCGATCGGAGGTTTTGACCGGGGCAAAATTTCTGTCTTATCTTGCGCCGGGGAGCCTGTTTCTTTGTCTGCACGGCGTGCAGAACAGCGTCCTGCAGGCGAAAAAACACGTCTGGCTGCCCGTATGCGCGATGCTGACGGGAACGCTCTCGAAGCTTCTTCTGATCGTTCTGACCCCGGGAGCGCTCATCGTGCGCGCGATCCCGCTTTCGGCAGTGCTTGCGTCGGCGGTCACGGCGATCTTCGCGGGCGTGACGCTCAAACGCGTCTGCCGATTGAAGATCCCGTATTTGCGGCTGGCTTTCGCGCCGATCACCTGCGCGCTTCTGACGGTTTTTACGGCGCGCGCGGCGGGAAATTGCCTTCCGGGCGGCGCGATTACGGATCTTTCGCTCATCTTTCTGACGGCGATCGCCTATTTTCTGCTCCTTACTCTTTTTGGCGCCGTCGATGTGTCGGAATTATTATCACTCTTCAAAATCAACCCTAAAAAAGGAAAATCAAAAATGAGAATTGACAAATTTCTGAAAGTCAGCCGCGTGATCAAACGCAGAACGGTCGCCAACGAAGCGTGTGACAACGGTCACGTCAGCGTGAACGGCAAGACCGTCAAGGCGTCCTACGAGGTCAAGGTCGGCGACGAAGTGGAGATCACGTTCGGCGCGAAAACGCTCAAGGTGCGCGTCCTTTCCGACAAGGAACTCGTCGGAAAAGCGAACGCCGTCTCGATGTACGAAGTCATTTCGGAATAAGCGTGATTTTTGAAGGCCTTTTTGCATATAATGCAGCAAAACGTTATCTGCGGAGGCTTTTATGAACCCGGAAAACCAAAAGAAACCGACCCACTCTCTGCGCCTTGAAGATCGCCGGACGCTCTTCCTCGACGGCATTTCGGACGTCGTCAGCTTCGATGAAAAAACGGTATTGCTCGTGTCCGATCTGGGACTTTTGTCCGTCGAAGGGGAAGAACTGCACGTCGTCAAAATGAACGTGGACACGAAGGAATTCGAGATCGTCGGGAAGATCGCAGCGCTTGCGTATCTCGACAAACCCGCCTCGCGCAAAACGCTCTTCAGACGCGCGTGAGAGCGCCGATCACGTGGGAAATTTCCCACGAAACGCTGTTTCTGATCTTTTTGTCGGCGTTCTTTCTCGGCGTAATTACGGGGATCTTCGGCGAAATTTCCCGCTTTCAAAGAGAGGTCTTCCCGTTGAAAAGGATCCCGCAGGGGATCCTTACGGGATTTGCGGACTTCTTTCTGCTTTTGTTCGCGGCAGTCACCGCGGCGATCCTTCTTTACGCCCTGAATTTCGGGCAGATGCGGGCGGAAGTCCCGATCCTCCAGCTTCTGGGCTTTGTTTCGTGGAGAAAGAGCGGCGGCGTACTTTTCGGATCATTCTATCGTAAAATATCGAAAAAACACAGGAGATTGTAATATGAACGGACGCGGAAATCTGATCGTTGTCATCATTTTTATCATCGCATTGATCGCCTGCCTTTACGGCGTCGTCACCATGCGTATGCGGCTGAACGACCTTCTCGAGCAGAAGGAGGAAATGCAGCGTCAGCTCGACGATTACGAGGACGACGTCGCGCGTCTGCAGTATGAGCTCGAGCAGCCGATGGACGACGAATATATGATGCGTATCGCGCGCGAGCGCCTCGGCTATCATCTGCCGGACGAAAAAGTCTTCTATTACAGCAAAGGGAACTGAATAATCACGGGCGTGAAGCCCGTGATTTTTACGTTATTTTGCCCTGAAGTTCGGAGAGCGGGCAGACGTCGGCGGGATCGACCCAGCCGTCGACCGTGCAGCCGCCGATCTCAACGCCCGAAAGTTTCACGGCGTGGACGCCGTCCGAGACTTCTCTGATGACGGCAAGTCCCTTTTCGGCGGGTCTGCCGAGATCGCCCGTAGAGGCGTAGAACTGCATAGTGCCGGTGAAGCAGACGAGATCGCCGACGTTTTGTTGATCGAAAGAGAGCAAAGAATCACCGCTTTTCAAAAATGATTGATACGGTATTGTACGGCAAAAGCGCGGAAAATATGCACAAGCGTCCGGAAAATGCGAAAAAGAAAAGAATTTTGCGAAAAAGGCTTGACAGAAGGGGTCAAAAGTGTTATAATGACGAGCGTCGGCATAGGGGTGTAGTTCAGTCGGTAGAACACCAGTCTCCAAAACTGGGTGTCGCGGGTTCGAATCCTTCCGCCCCTGCCAAATAGAAAGAGAGGAGTACAATTATGGCTCGCATTGATGACCTCGTTTATCATCTGCAAGGGACTTGCATATCTCTTGAAGAGGCTTGCGCTGACCTCGGTTTTGACCGAGAAGATTTAACGATGAAAGAACTTGAAGAGCTGGATAATTGTCTCTTCGAGTGTGACAACTGCGGCTGGTGGTACGATGTTGGCGAGCGGTCAGACGTAGACTGCGATGAAAATATCTGCCTCCATTGCGCGCCCGAGTTTTATAACGACGGCTACGAGGAGTATTGATATGTATGTTTGTCCTATCTGCAATCGAGAGTTCAAGAACTCGGAAGACGTTGCCAAGCACTCTCTCGCTTGCTGGCGAGAGCAGAACCCCAATCACAAGTCTAAGCCTGCGCCGCGCAGCGAAGACGTAGTCAACCGAGAAGTTGATGACGGTGTTCTTGACTTCTTTGCATCGCTTCGAAAGGAGAAGTAATATGCAACAGGTCGCTGTAAAAACTCATCTCATCATCACCGATATTCACGACGAATACGACGTAAAATGGTGTGGTAGGATTATCGACACCAAGCCGCTGCTCAAGAACGGACTTCCTGTATTTATCGTTGTCAGCAGCGACTCTCGCGTAGAACTCAATACTGTTGATATGAAACAGATTGAGAACTGGGCTAAGCGCATTGCCCATCCCAAACGGCGGCAAGCCAGAACCTCTGATACCTCTCGTATTTATATCAAAGAGGAAGATGGCAAAGAGACTCTGATAGGTAGAGTCACAAAGCATCATATCAAAAAGTTTCAACAGATGTATGACAAAGGTTCTATTCCGTATCAAAAAAACGGTAACTTGATAATGACAATAGATGAAGGTTCAAAGCCTTTGAAAGAATTTATGCTTAAACAAACCAGAGAATCTGATTTGGCATTTTTTGTAGAATTAAGACACAAAGCACCTTTGAAATCTCCTGAAGATTTAACAATTTGGGAAATCGCTCCTGCTTATATTTTAAGCGAGTTAAAAGTCGCATTCGAAATAGGTTTTGTAGTTTT
>JAZLHQ010000008.1:0-3621 GCA_045616925.1 Eubacteriales bacterium
CGGCGGACATCGAACGCACGCCGCTTCCGCGGTCGTATTTAACCTTGCGGCGGATCTTGACGCGCTTCTTTTCCTCCGCCTTCTCTTCTTCGACGCCGACGTCTTCCTTGAGCAGAGTACCCGTGACGAGCGTTTCGTCGAGCGGGTCGTCGGGAGACAGGCGCTCCTCCGACGGATCGAACCGCACGCCCGCAAGACCGTTCGGGTCGTCGGGCAGCGCGCTCTGCGCAGGGATCATCTCCGCCGGATCGTTCGATTCCGGACGGTCTTCGGGAAGATTCTTTTCCGTTTCTTCCGTATTTTGCTTCTTTTTCATTTGAAATCCTTTCTTGAGAGGACGATGCTTTCGTTCTTATATATCTCCGAGCGCCGCCAGAATAAAGACGACCGCGCAGATGAGAAACGTCGGACTGATCAGAGATTTTGAAAGATTCGGAACGGACAGTTCCACGTTCGTACGTTCGGTTTCCGAAGGTTCCATTCTCGCGTAATCTTCATAGATGATCTGCGCTTCGCGGAACGTGAGCGCCGTAAACAAAAGGAAGAACGTTCCGGCTGCCAGAACGGTAAACAGAAGACCGTTTGCCTCGAGAAGCGCTTTCCAGATCATCGGCATCACGAAAAGTGAAAACAGGTTGGAAATAAAATGCAGGAACATGGAAGCGATCAAACTGCGCGTGACGAGATACGCAAAGCACAGCATAAGACCGCTGAAGAAATACGAAACGAGCCCCGCGGGATCGAAATGGCTCATCGCGAAGAAGAGGCAGGACATCACGACGGCGCAGAGGTTGCCGTATTTCGAATAATCGTTGAAAATGATCCCGCGGAAGAAATATTCCTCGCAGATCGCGGGAACGAGCGCGATCGCGATCACGCTGAGCAGCGTATCCGCTTCGGACGCTACGTCCGCGAGCAGATAGGAGGTACTCGTGCTTTGCAGAGGGGACATACCGAGTTTGTAGAACAAAACGCCGATCAGAACGTTTCCGAGAATGATGAGCGCCAGAAGACAGAGCAGCAAGAATATTTTGCCCGCGGAAAACAATCTGATCTTCATTTTGCTGCGGAAACTTTTTCCGCAGAGGCGCACGTAAAACATTCCCGGAATGACGAAGATCAGCACGTCGAGCATAATGGACGACGAAAATACAAGATACTGCGTATTTCCCGGCAGCGGAAACAGACGGAAAACGATCAGAAGCACGAACACGATCAGAACGAGTATCGGTGCGGTGACGCTGCTGTTACGTTTGATCAATGAGCTTCACCCCTTTATCCGTCACGACGAAATGCACGCTGACGTCGAATCTGCCGCGGGGCAGTTCGTCGACGAGAAAATCGGAATACGTAAGTCCGATGGTCGTCATTTTGCTCTTGTCAACGTAGCGGTCGTAATATCCTTTTCCGTAGCCGAGGCGGTAGCCTTTTTTGTCGTAGGCGAGCGCGGGGATCAGAACGATCGTCGTTCCCTTCGTTTCGGGAGAGTAGACGGGCAGATCCGTTTTCGGGCACGGGATCCCGAAAACGCCGTTTTCGAGATCTTCGGTTTTTTCGATGAAATAATAATCCATTTTCGGAAGACCGCTCTCGTCGCAGCGCGGGAGCGCGACGCGCTTCCCCACCTTCAGAGCGTTTTCGAGCAGCGGCAGTACGTCGATCTCGCCTTTCGTCGGATAATACATCAATACGTTATCCGCGTAGCGGTAGCTGACGAGCCCCGCAAGCGTATTGCAGATACGCTCGTCCATCGTTTTCTTGAGCGCGGGATCCATGGAAAGACGCTTTTCAAGATACGCTTTCCTGAGTTCCTTCTTCTCTTCTCTCGACCGGTACATACGCCGCCTCCTTTCCAAAGTCTTCTTTTCGTATCGTTTAAGTCCTGCAGATACTGCCGGAGATCTTGTCCGCGTCGGCTTTCCCTTTGAGCGTTTCGGTGATTTTGAGTCCGAAATCAAGTGCCGCGCCCATTCCCGCGCCCGTGATGATATTGCCGTCTTTCACGACGCGCAGATCGGTCGGGACGTACCCCGTGAGTTCCTTTTCAAAGCCCGGGAAGCAGGTCGCTTTTTTGCCCGTGAGCAGTCCGAGTCTGCCGAGAATCATCGGAGCCGCGCAGATCGCCGCGAGCAGGATCCTGTCTTCGTTTGCTTTGAGGAGCAGTTTTTTAAGTTTCTCGCTTGCCCAAAGATTGAGCGTTCCCGGCATTCCGCCGGGGAGCATCAAGAGTTCGGCGTCGGAAAAATCGCAGTCCGAAAACCGCGCGTCCGCGATTACGGGGATCTTGTGCGCGCCGGTCACTTTTTTATCTTCGGCGTTGGAAACGGCGACCGACTTGACGTCGATCCCCGCGCGGCGCATGACGTCGATCGGGCAGAGCGCCTCGATCTCTTCAAATCCGTCTGCCAGAAATACGTAAACCATATCAGTTCTCCTTTACGCGAAGTCCCGTTTTATCGAGAATTTCTTCAAATATATCCTCGCGCGTGCGCAGAAATCCGTCTTTGCAGCAGGAAATGCGCGTCCACGAAAGCGCGTCCGACGCGTACATCGCCGCTTCGTAGCAGCGGCGAAGGTACGCGGAATCCGATTCGTGGATATCTTTCTCTCTCCCCTCCGTTCCCGCGCGCTCGTTGATGAGCTTCACGGATACGTCGGGATCCATTTCAAGGTAAACAACCTGGTCGGGCGCGGGGAGTCCGATCTTCGTGAATTCCACGTCCCAAAGCCAGTCGAGGAAGGTTTTCCATTCCTCTTTCGGCAGTTTGGAAAGCTGATGCACGGCGTTCGCGCTCGTGTAGCGGTCACAAAGCAGAACGGTATCCGGCTCTTCGTAAAATTCTTTCCACTCGGTCCTGTACGACCAGTAGCGGTCCATTCCGAAAAAGAGCGACGCCGCGTACGCGTTCGTATCCTCGGGGTGATTGCCGAGTTCCGCGTGCAGATATCCTTCGACGAGCGTGCAGCCCTTCGTGCCGTAGCGCGGGAATTCGAGGCGTCTGATCCTGACGCCGTGTTCCTTCAGATACTGCTCGAGTTTTTTGGACTGCGTTCCCTTTCCGGAGCCGTCCAGACCGTCGATCACGATCAGTTTTCCCACTTTATCTTCCTCTTTTTATAAATCAAATCAGTTTTGTTCGTCGTTTCTGCGCATCATCATTTCCTGATAATCCTCGTAGGAAATGAGGACCGTTCTCGGCTTTGCGCCGTCGGGCTCCGAAACGATGCCCATGCTCTGCATCATATCGATGATCTTCGCGGCTCTGCCGTAACCGAGCGACATCGTTCTCTGCAGAAGCGACGTCGAGATCTTCTTCGCTTCGACGGCGACCTTGACGGCGTCGTAGAAGCGCGGATCCATTTCGGCGTCCTCGTCGCCCTCCGCGTTCTCGGAGACGGCGCCGCCCTTGCGCTTATTGCCGCACTGTTCGGCTTCCTTGTCGATCATATTGATGACGGATTCGTCGTATTCGACCGTTCCCTGCGAACGGATGAAGTCCGTGATGCGCTCGACCTCCTGGTCGGAAATGAACGCGCCCTGCACGCGGATCGGCTTCATCGCGCCGACCGGCGCGAACAGCATATCGCCGCGTCCGATCAGTTTCTCAGCGCCCGCGTAGT
>JAZLHQ010000009.1:0-14043 GCA_045616925.1 Eubacteriales bacterium
TTCCACCCACGCCCGCAGGCACATCACTTGACAAAGTCAAACATCACGCACGGAGTGCACATATCGTTCCACGCAGTGGAACACATCGTTTCGGCGCGTGGGTAGGTGCTTCAAAAAACATCCTTATCAGCACGCGCCGAATCCTTCCGTCGATTTTTTGCGCGTTTTTTTATTTGATTTCGATCACGACGATCTCAGGCTTGTTGTAGAAGCGCGGGACCGCCGAAACGGCTCTCGCAAGCCCGCGGCTGACGATCATCGTCGTGCCGTCCTTGCAGAATTTGCCGTTCGTGTAATCGGGGAACAGCCCCTGTCCGGGCGTATAGAGCCCGTTTTCGAGGATCAGAGGGATCTCCCACTGACCGCCGTGCGCGTGACCGCACAAAACGAGATCGTAACCGTTTTCGGCGTATTCCTCGAAAAATTCGGGTCTGTGCGACAAAAGAAGAGAAAACTGACCGTCCTTTGCTTCTTTTCTGACGTCTTTTATCGCGTCGGTGAACGCGTATCCGTCGCCGTATCTCGAAGAATTCGGATCCTCAAGACCGAGAAGTGAGATCTTCTGACCGTTCAGCTCGATCTCAACGCACTCGTTCGAGAGGATGACGACGCCGTATTTTTTAAGCATCTCCATACGCTCGTCAAAATCGAGATCGCCGTTTCTGTATTCGTGATTGCCCGAAACGTAGTAGCAGGGGAATTTGCCGGAGATCGCCGACAGGAACGTTTCCGCGTTATCGTGCGCTTTCACGTCGTCGAAGAAATCGCCCGCGATCAGAACGGCGTCCGGATGCTGCTTGTCGATCGCGTCGACGAGTTTTTTCTGCCCTTTGCCGTATTTCGTGGAATGCAGATCCGTGATAAGGACGACCCTGACGGGATTTTCGATCTCGTCGGATTCAATCTCGTATTCTTCCACGGTCAGCGGATTGATGAGTCCGACCGCTATGAAGACGAACAGGATCGAAAGAACGATCAGCGCCGCGATTTTTATCTTCTTTTTTTTCATTATTTCTCCATCAAACCGGGAAATCTTTTTCTGACGATCATCAGAAGGAGCGGGATCAGAACGATCTGCAGAACGATCCCGGGGATCGCGTTCGTGAACGCGCCCGCGAGGAACGCAGACCACCCGAAGGATGCTTTTCCGAGTTCGTACAGGATCACGCGCGAAACGCCCCAGACGATTCTGCCGAGGATCATCGCGGACAAAAGGGAAACGTACAGAAAAATCTTCTTTTTCGGCAGGATCTTATAGAAAAGACCCGCGAAAAGACCGTACGCGCCGAGTTCAAAGCACATGGAAATGCCGATCGGCATAAGGGGAGGCATTCCGAAAAGGAGAAAGCGCAGGATCGGCGCGATCATTCCTATCGGCAAAGCGTAGCGCACGCCGCAGATGAAGGCGCAGAGAAGGATCGGAATATGCATCGGACAGAGCATATTGCCGATCTGCGGGATCTGACCCGTCAGAAAGGGAAGGACGAGTGCGAGCGCCAGAAACATGGCGGCAAGCACCAGACGTATGAGCTGCTTTCTTTCTGCGATCATTTCAGAATCCTCCGTAAAACGCCCTCATTATATACAAAGCGAGGGCGTTTGTCAAGGATTATTTTCAGATGACGAGTCCGCCGTTGACGGGAAGGATCTGCCCCGTGATGAACGAAGCGCCCTCCGTTGAGAGATACAGAACGGCGTTCGCAACGTCCTCGGGAAGACCGTTTCTGCCAAGAGGCGTGTCCTCGGCGAGAGACGCGAGCGTTTCCTCACCGAGATTTTCGACCATCGGCGTCAGAATGACGCCCGGACAGACGCAGTTGACGCGGATCCCGCTCGGCGCGACCTCTTTGGCGAGCGCCTTCGTCATACCGATGAGAGCCGCCTTCGCGGCGGAGTAGACGACCTCGCACGATCCGCCGACCTGCCCCCACATCGAGGAGATCAGAACGATATTGCCTTTCTTCTCGCTGATCATCGCGGGCAGGAACGCGCGGATCGTCAGAAACGCCGAGCGGACGTTACTATCCATCAGACGGTCGTATTCCTCGTCCGTCGTGTCCTGAAAGAGCATCTGCCCTGCGGCGCCCGCACAGAGAATCAGATCGTCGGGGACGCCGAATTCCGCCATAAAGGCGTCGGCGATGCGCTTGACCTGCTCGCTCTTGCAAAGATCGGCAGAGTAGGCGGCGACGCGATCCGTGTATGCGGCGCAGCTTCTGAGCGTTTTGACGGCGCCGTCGCGGTTCAGATGATAGTGGATGCCGACCCCCTCGCCGTTCTTTGCAAGGGCTAAAGCGCAGGCGGAGCCGATCCCGCCCGACGCGCCCGTGATAAACGCGACTTTCTGTTTGTCAGTCATAATAATAAACTTCCTCCCGGCGGCCTGCTTCATAGTCCTTGATGAACTTGCAGACCGTATCGAAATCCTCTTTGTCAAGACGGATGCTTCTGAAGCCATCCTTGTATTCATCTTCTGAATCCAGAAAGGTACGCACGATCAGAACGTTCGTGCCGTCTTTTTTATTATCCGAAACGGCGTCGTTGAGGATCCGGATCACTTCTTTACATTCTGCTTCGAAATTCAGATCGTCCGGAAGATAGGAGACGCCGCCCTCCGTATACATGATATAATCGATTTGCGTGTAAACGCCGACCGAGAGGGGATCTGCGATTTCGAGACGTACGATCGCTTTCTTGACGTTTCCGATCGCGGTGTCCGAAGCGATCGCCGCGATGATCTTGTCGACAGTATCGGATTCATAGTTGATGTGATTGAGCAGATAGTCAAGGGTCTTCGGGAGGTCTCCGTGGATATAATAATTGTTGCTCGTGTAGACGCCGTTGACGGAAGCACCGACGTCAAGACGGATGTCACAGCTTTCATTTCGAACGGCTAACTTTCGCTCGTCGGAAAGCGTTTTATATTCCTCGCTGAAGATCGCGTAAAGCTCATTCGAATCAAATTCTGAAACCCAGCCGATCGGGAAGACGAAGGCGTTGCAGTAACGCATTTCCTTTTGATCCGGAATGGCAAGGAAGTTTTCGGACTTTTGCTTTTCAAGCATCGTCAGATATTTTTCCTCTTCGATGCACTCATATTCAGCTTCCGTCAGTCTGACGGAGCGGACGATCGTTTTTCCGCTCTTCAGCCGGATCGTGAACCAATAGTTACGGATGTCAGACCCTTTCGCATAATCGTAGTAGTAAGGATGATTATTTCGGTCGTCGGTCGATTTGTTGCGCATATAGCCCGTTTCGATGATCTTGAAAACCTCTTCGTCGTCAAGGCGGACGGCACCGAGCTTCACGTCCTCATAGGTTCGCTGTCCATAGTCATTTTCGCGCATCTCGACGAATTTGATATTGTCTGCCGAAATCGTTTCATTCTTGTAATGATTGATCGTAATGGGAAGCGGCAGGAAGAGCACGACCGTGAGAGCGAGGACGATGAGAAGTCCCGGAAGGGCTTTTACCATCGCTTTGACGCGCTTGACGGTAATCAGCTCATAGATGCAGTAGACGAGGAGCGCCGCCACCGTGATGATAAGCGTCAGCGCGCCTTCGCTGCCCCAATAGAAGAAGTTGAGCGGCAGAAGGATCGCAAGAACGAGGGCGCAGATGACACGCAGAACGCCTTGCAGAGGCTTGTAGGCGGTCGTTTTTCCCGCGCACTCGCTGCGGCGCCTGCAATAGATCACGCCGGACAGAACGAGCAGAATGATCGCAAGTATCGTGTTGTAAAGGATCCGTCCGATACCGAGAACGTTCAGATCATTCCCCGCTCCGAAGGCAATATCGGAAAGATTGGAAAACATAGCGAACGGCATCAGAAAATCGATCCGGAAGAAATCGCCTACGCGCACATAGGGGACCTCCGACTCGAAAACGGCGGAAAATACGGCGAGGATATAGCGCACGAAGAGAAGGATCACGGCGAACGCGAAGACGTTCGTCTCCTTCGTTCCGCTGATCATCTTGGCGAGCAGCGCCATTCCGACGAGCACGCCCGTCGCGATGAAATAGAGAACGGGGAGCTTCCAGAGAACGCTGAAATCGAGCGCGTGGTGCGGAACCGCGAGCCAGAGCGGCAGGCAGATGATGACGGAGGCGAGAATGATCGCCCAAAGCCAAGTGAAGATCGCCGCCAGAAAGCTCGTGTAGACGCAGCGGCGCTTGTAGGGGATCGCGTGGAAGAAGTCCGCTTCGTTTCTTTTGTCAAGGAAAGAGAACATCGAGAACGGCATCAGGATCGCGAAAAACAGGACCATGAGAAGCGGAACGCAGTACTCGGTCGCGCCGACGATGCTCTTTGTGGGAGTGGTTTCATAATGTGTCGTCGCTTCCGTGATCGACATGACGATCGGTACGATCGCCGACAGAACGACGCACAGAATCGCCGCGATGATGCCCGCGACGCGGATCTTTTTCAGACCTTCGACGTAGAGCTTGCCGCTGAAGCTGTCTTTGAAGAAATTTGCGGATTTCGTTTTGGTATTCGACATACGATCGCCTCCTTACGCAAGAATATCTTTGAAAGCGTAGCCGAGCGCTTCCATTTCGTAGATGAACACTTCCTCGAGCGAGAGGGGAAGAACGTCGAGCAGCACCGGCGACATCTGCCGGATTTTTGCCGAGACCTCGTCGCGCTCGCCGCGCACGATGAGGTTCGCGACGGAGCCGGACTGGTGGTAGTTGACGATGTCGATGCCCGCGAATTTCTCTCTGCCGAAGGGCTCCGTGAACGCCGTCTGAATCTTGAAGAGCGAGGTCTTCAGATTCTGAATATCGCTCTCGAAGACGATGCCGCCCTTGTGGAGAAGCGCCAGCTGATCGCAGGTGTCCTCAAGCTCGCGCAGCGAGTGAGAGGTGATGATCGTCGTCGTTTTTCTTTCCATAACGTCGTTGTAGATGATCTGCTTGACGAGATTGCGCATGACGGGGTCGAGTCCGTCGAAGGTCTCGTCGAAGAACAGGTATTTCGGCATCGTCGACATCGCGAGGATCGTCGCCGCCTGTCTGCGCATACCTTTGGAGAACGTGCCGATATTCGCGTCCGTGTCGAGCCCGAAGGTCGCGCTCAGACTGTGAAAGCGCTCCATATCGAAGTTCTTGTAGATCGCTTTGTAGAATCCCGCCATTTTCTTCATGCTCGCCTGCGGCATGAAATAAAGATCATCGGGGACGTAGCAGATCATATTTTTCGCGTCCGGATTGTCCCAGACGGGCAGGGAATCGATGAGGATCGTTCCCGACTGCGGGCGGTAGACGCCCGAAATGAGACGCAGAAACGTGGATTTGCCCGCGCCGTTGCTGCCGACGAGACCGTAGATGCACCCGTCGGGAATCGTGCAGTTCATATCGTTGAGAGCGGTGAAATCGTCGAATTTCATCGTCAGATGCTCTGCCTGTATCATAATGTTGCCTCCTTCTTGACGCTTTCGCCTGAAAGCGCCTCTTTGACCGTGTTTTCGATTTCGTAAGCGGGAACGCCCGCTTCTTTGAGCGCTCTGACGAGCGCCGATAACCGGGATAGACTGTCTCTGTAATTCGAGCGGATGTTTTCGAGCGCACCGGGGACGATGAACGTTCCGCGTCCCGAGGCGGACGCGATCACGCCTCTGCGCGTGAGTTCGGCGTACGCGCGCTGCACGGTGTTGGGATTCACGTTGAGTCTTGCGGACGTCTCGCGGATCGAGGGGATCTGTTCGCCCTCCTTCATGATCCCGGAAACGATCTCCCGCTCCATGCCGTCGATGATCTGTTCGTAGATCGGTTTGCGGCTCAGTATGTCGATTGACAGCATCGGATCTCCTCCTTCGTTTGAACTGAGTGAACTGTACTAACTGAATTAGTACAGTTGGAGTATATCACACGGAATCGGATTTGTCAAGAGTTTTTCAAAATTTTTCCGAAATCTATTGACGCGGGAGAGGGAAAGGACTATAATACCCGTATCATTTTGAAATGAAGCTTTTGGGAGGCTTGTTTTGGATACGACGGAAAAGAAAAAGGTGTCGTCTTTCAGGCGTTTTTTCAGCCCGATCGACCTGACCGAAGGCAACGTATATAAAGTATTGCTTCAGTTTACGCTTCCGATCCTCATCTCCACGTTTTTTCAGCAGATCTATTCGGTCAGCGACGCGGCGATCTGCGGAAGATTCTTGTCCGCGGGACAGGTCGCGGGCGTCGGCGATACTTCCTCCCTGACGTTCATATTTCTCGTGTTCGCGAGCGGATGCAATTCCGGATTCAGCGTCGTCACGGCGCACAGGGTCGGGCAGAAGGATTGGGCGGGCATACGGAAATCGTTTGCGTCGCAGATCATTCTCGGAGGTGCGATCACGGTCGTTCTGACGCTTATCAGCACCACCTGTCTGCCGTATATGCTCGGCTGGATCAACGTAACTCCCGAAAACGCGGAGGTCTACGACGCCGCATATACGTACTGCTTCATCATTTTCCTCGGCATTTTCTCGCAGATGGCGTACAATATGATCTGCTGCATCATGCGTTCGCTCGGCGATTCCTTCTCGACGCTCGTATTCCTGATCGCCTCGACGGTCTTCAATATCGCGATGGATATCGTCTGCATCGTCGTCTTCAGATGGGGCGTCGCGGGCGTCGCGATCGCGACGGTCTTTGCGCAGATCCTGAGCGCCGTTCTGAGTTACGTCTATGCGTTCATCAAATATCCGCAGTTAAGGCTCTCGGGAGCGGATTTCAGAGTCAAAAGACACGAGCTCGGCGCGCATCTTTCCTCGGGCGTTCCACTCGGGCTGCAGTTCTCGGTCCTCGCCTTCGGCATCATCACGCTGACCGCGGGCGTCGTCAAATTCGACCTTCTGCCCTCCGGCGAAATGGTGAAGGGAACGCCCGCGCAGAACGGATTTTCCGCCGCCAACCGCCTGTCGGGGCTCTTTATGGCGCCGATCAACGCGATGGGCACGTCGGTCGTCAACTACGTCGCGCAGAACACGGGCTCCGGTGACAAAAAGCGCGTCCGAAAGGGTGTGATCGCCTCTCTCGTGATCCTTGCCGTCTACTGCGCGATCGCGCTCGGCGGCTCGATGCTCTTGTCGATCGGCGGAGCCTACCAGCATCTTTTCCTGAGCAGCGAAAAGATCACGTCCGAAACGGTCCTGTTCGGCAACCGCTATCTCTACGCCGCGATGCCGCTCTATATCTTCCTTGCCGTTCTGGTCGTTCTGAGAAGCTCGATGCAGGGCATCGGAAAGTCGATCTATACGCTGATCGCAGGCGTCGCGGAGCTCGTCGCGCGCATCGCGATCTGTCTGACTCTCCCCGTTCTCGTGAACGGCGGCGCGCTCGACGCGACGGCGTCGAAGAGTGCGTTTTACGCTTTGTGCCTTGCCGATCCGAGCGCGTGGTTCTTAGCGGCAGTCGTTCTGATCCTGCCTGCGTATTTGTTCATATTCAGAAAAGAAAAAGCGGGGAAGACCAATGATCGGAATCATACTTGAAATCATCGGAACGGTCGCGTTTTCGGTGTCGGGCGCTTACGTCGGCATCAAAAAGAAAATGGATATACTCGGCGTTGCCGTTATGGGGCTTCTGACCGCCGTCGGCGGCGGGATCCTCCGGGACGTCATCATCGGCACGACGCCGACGAAGGCGTTTGAAAATCCGCTCTACGCGATCCTTGCGATCGTGACGGCGGTGATCGCTTTTCTGCCGGGGATCCGCGAGCGCATCCATCCGGATCATTTTTTATGGGTCGTGATCGACTCGATCGGACTCGGCGCTTTCACGATGGTCGGCGTCGTCGAGGGGATGCCGTTCGGGCACGTTTTCCTTGCTGTCTTTCTCGGCACGATCACGGGAGTCGGCGGCGGCACGATGCGCGACGTCTGCGCGGGGGAGATCCCGATGATCTTCGTCAAGCATTTTTACGCCTGCCCGTGC
Source organism: Eubacteriales bacterium (assembly GCA_045616925.1). GTDB lineage: Bacteria > Bacillota > Clostridia > Oscillospirales > CAG-272 > JAZLHQ01. The sequence continues at coordinate 7,924 of JAZLHQ010000009.1, forward strand.
ATTCTGGGCGCCGTTTTGTGTGCGCTTTTGTATCCCGTGAACGCGGAGATCGCGCAGCTTGCGGGCTTTGCCTTCGTCTTTATCCTGCGCCTTCTCGCCGCGAAATTCAAATGGCATCTGCCGAAGGCGTAAAATAAAAACTTCCCGCATGAGGCGGGAAGTTTTCGTTTATGTTTATTTCGTCTCTGCGATCTTGTCGGCGAGGCGTTTGGAAAGCTCGTATTTCTTCGTCGGGTGGATGCACGACGATTCGCAGACGTCGCGGCAGACGACGCAATAGATTTTTTTACGGTCGTCGGCGGCGTCCGCCTGCGCCTTCTGGATCGCGTGCCAGCAGGGCCAGTCACGGCTGTCGCAGTCGGCGATCTGAACGATATAGAAGGGAAGCTCGGGGTCGCAGAGATCCGATCTCCAGACGCTTATCATCGCGAGAAGCTCGTCCTTGTAGATGCGCGCTTCGCCGTCCGAGGCGTCGCTCTCACCCTGATACCACAAAACGCCGCTGAACTGAAAGGGCACGACCTGCGAAAAATTAAAATCGTAGAGATCGCCGGCGTGATTCCATCCGCCGTAACGGTCGTGGAAATGATCGCGGTATTTTTCGCCGTCGGGGATCGTAAGTTCCGGCAGCTCCGAGACTTCCTTCGGTAGCCAGCTTTCGATCACGGAAGCGCCTTGATAGCAGGTGACGAGTCCGATCGCGACGTTCTTCTTTTTGCGCAGCTCCATACCCGTCATAACGCCGATCGCGGAGAAATCTCCCGCGTTTTCCTTCGAAACGCCGACCCAGCCGTCCTCGGGGTGGAAGACGTCCGTGTCCTCGAAGCGCTTCGTCGAGAAGACGCGCAGTAAGGGATCGTCGAAATAATTTTCCTTCGGGAAGGCGGATTCGTGCAGTTTGAACTGCATATTCGACTGTCCCGCGATCAAATAGACCTCACCGACGTAAATATCGGAAAGCGTGACGGTGTTTTCGGCGTCCGAGACGGTCAGATCATAAGGCCCGCCGTATTCCGTCGGCGGCAGAAAAGCGCGGAATTTTCCGTCTTTGGCAACGGTCCGGACCACATTTCCCGCAAAACGTACGGTGACGGCGCCGACGCCCTCACCAAAAATCAGGATCGCGTGACGGGCGGGGAAAATCGCGCCGTCCGCAAAGATCGGAGACAGTTTCATAAAAAGCACCTCGGTTTCACTCGTTTGTTTTCGCAAAGATTATAAACCTTTTCTCAAAAAAAGTCAAGTCGTTTGCGCTTCTGGCAAGCATTTCCGCACGCTTTCGGGTAATTTTTACGCGCATCCGGGCAGAATAAGAGCAAAATCGGCGATTCGAGGTTGCTCTTATGAAGAAAAAACGCTTTATAAAGGTCTTGCGGACTCTTCTGCTTCTGACCGTGACGGCGGCGATCTTATGCCCGGCGATCGTGAAAAATGCCCGCGCAAACGCGGAAAAGATGGCGAAAAACGCAGATCCGAAGACGGAAAACGAAGATCTGCCCGCGTCGGCGCAGAAGGAATGCGTGCTTCTTCTGATCGGCGTTGACGCCGAGCGTGAGAAGGTCTGTTTTCTGATGCTCTCGCGCGTCGACCCAAATCGCAAAACCATAGCGGCGAAGCAGCTGTCCCCGTCGGTTTTGCAATACGGCGAAGACGCGCGCACGATCACGGATAAAGTCTCACAACTGACGGGCGTCGGGATCGACGCCTACGTTCTGCTCGATACGAAGGGATTTGCCAAAGCGGTCGATATGATCGGCGGGATCGATCCCGATTTTCCCGCGGCTTTCGAAGCGGGCGGCAGATTTTTTCCGGCGGGCAGAACGCTTATCGACGGCAGGACCGCGTCCCGACTGATGTGCGCGGATCCGGAATCGGCGGATGCGGATTTCGACAAGTTTCTTTTGCAGGAGATCCTTCTGCGCGAAACGCTCGGCACGATCCGGAAGGAGTTTTCGTTCGTGCGCGCGGCGGCGATCGCGGGCGCGGTTTTTCCGTACGTCAAGACGGATCTCGGTTTTTCGGGGATCTTATCACTCGTCAGAGCGGGAATGGGGATCAGCGGGGAAAACGTCACGGTCGGTCGCTTTTCGGAAAAATGATCGCAAGTTCTCAAAAAACACTTGCAAGAGGCGGAATTATTTGCTATAATAGCGGTAACGATTGAAAAGCGGAGCTGTGATTTTGAAAAAAGTTGAGATCTATACGGACGGCGCGTGCAGAGGCAATCCGGGTCCCGGCGGTTGGGGCGCGGTGCTCGTTTACCGCGGCGTCGAGAAGGAACTGTCGGGCGGGGAAGCCGAAACGACCAACAACCGCATGGAGCTTTTCGGCGCGATCAGCGCCTTCGAGGCGCTCAAAGAGCCGTGTGAGGTCAGTTTCTGCTCCGATTCGCGTTACGTGATCGACGCGCTCTCGAAGGGCTGGGCGGTCGAATGGCAGAAAAAAGGCTGGAAAAAATCCGACGGCAAGCCGGCACTCAATATCGAACTCTGGGAGCGATTGCTTTCGGCAATCGCACCGCATAAAATCACATACGAATGGGTCAAGGGACACGCGGGACACGCGTATAACGAGCGCTGCGACGCGCTCGCGACCGCCGCGGCGGACAGTTTTAGGACCCCCGGAACGGAGAATCAAGATGAACGGTAAGAATCCTGTGAATACTTATTTCAATAAATACGCAAGACCGGCGCTGATCGTCTGCCTTTTCTGCCTTTTGGCGGGCGTCCTTTTCGGATGCCTGCTCATCTCGAATTATCACGCCGGAACCGGCTATACGGACGGAAAACTGACGGGCATCGTTGCCGCCGCCGCGTTTTTCGCGTCCCTTTTGCTCGGCGTATGGGCGGCGATATCCGTCAAGGATAAGGACGCGGGATTTTTGACCGAAGAAAATCCGGAAGATACCTTCGCAGAACGAATCCTCAGAGGCGTTTGGGCGGCGGGATTTTTCGTCATCCCGTTTTCGTGGCTTTTCGGTGATAAGTACGATCCGCTGAAAACGTTCGGCGCCGGGACGCCGAAGCTGCTGCTTTTCTGCGTTCGCTGGTCGGTGATTTTCGCGGCGATCGCGGGCATCGCGCTTCTTCTTTACGCGCTTATCGAGCCGAAAGATCCGAACGTCTGCTTCCTTCTGATTTTCCCGGCGTCCCTCTTCACGCTCACGTACGTCCTGCGCCGCTATCTCGATACGAGCATTCTTCTGAACGATCAGCGCAGAATGATCTCGATCCTCGCACTCGCGATGCTCTCCCTCTTTCTGGTCGGCGAAATGCGCCTCGTGACCGGCAGATTCTCGGCACTTTATTACGCCGTGACGGGTTTCGGCGCGCTCGGCGCGCTCTCGCTTTCCGGCATCGGCTCGATCGTCCTGCACATCGGAAACGGCGCTCACGACGGCATCCAGCTTTCGTTCGTCGTGCTCGAAACGCTCTCGGCGCTCTTCGTCGGCGCGCGCCTCGTGCGCGTATTCGGCGAGTTCGGCGTCAAAAGACCGGAAGTCACGGTCGAAATCGTTGAAATCAAAGAGGACGATAAGCAGGTATGAACAGTTACGAAGCGCTCGCGCCGTTCTACGACCTTCTGAACGGCTCGGTCGATTATGAAAAATGGGCGGACCGTATCGCCGCCGTCTTTTCCGAAAACGGGATCGAAAAAGGTTCGATCGTGCTCGACGCCGCCTGCGGAACGGGAAAAATGACGGTCGAACTCGCCAAACGCGGCTACGATATGATCGGCACGGACCTGTCGCCCGAAATGCTGAACGAGGCAAGAAACGCGGCGTACGACAACGACCTTGAGATCCTCTATCTTCTGCAGGATTTGACGAAGCTCGATCTTTTCGGCACGGTGAAGGCGATCACCTGCTGCCTCGACAGCCTCAATTATCTGCGCGACAACAAGTCCCTGAAGACCTTCTTCGACCTTGCCGACAATTATATCGAGCCCGACGGGCTTCTCGTCTTCGATATGAACGCAAAGGCAAAATTCGAGAACGTTTACGGCGAAAACTGCTACGTTCTCGAGGAAGAAAACGTCTTTCTGACGTGGCAGAATTTCTACTCTCCGAAAACGCGCGACTGCAGATTCGTGCTCGATATTTTCGAGAAAAAGAAATCGGGCGCGTATCAGCGCCTCCACGAAGAGCAGACCGAGCATTATTTCCCCCGAAAAACGGTCGAAAAAATGCTTCTTGAGAGCGGATTTGAGATCCTGTCCGTTTCGGGCGACTTCAACGGCACGCCCGCCGACGAAAAAACCGAAAGACTCTATTATATTTGCAGACGCCTCTGATTTATGCACGAATCGAACGCGCGATCCGACAAAAACGTACGGATTGCGCGTTTTTTTCGTGAAAGATCGGAAAATCGAACGATTCCCAACAAAAACATCGCAAATAATCCACCCGCTAATCGACGCGTTCCGCACCGGATCTCTGCTAAAATGTACGGACAACGAAAAAGCGGGAGGATCAATATGCAGGCAAATCAACTGAAAACAGTTTTCGGAAAGGCGCGGACGGGGATCCGGAATTTCGGTGACAGGGCGATCAAAACGGTCGGCGCGGTATTTTCCCGCGCGCGGGGAATGAATACGAAAGAGGCGGCCGATATGCGCAGGAAGGCGGGAAAGATGCTCGGATTTGCGTTTCTCGGTTTCCTTTTGTCGCGCGCGGAATTTTATGCGGGCAGCTATCCGTTCGGGATCGCGTTCCTGTTCGCGGGAAACGCGAGCTCGACCTTGCCGACGGCGGTCGGCGCCGTGATCGGCTCGCTTACGAGACGCTCGGGACGGTTCATTTCGGTCTTCGTTTTCACGCTCTCGACGCTCTCGCGCTATCTGCTCTCAAGGATCGCGGACGGCTGGGCGGGAAAGGGGATTTTCGGCGAGGATCTGAAGATCCGGATCGTTTCGAGCGCCGCGATGGGCTTCGTCTTTGGAATGGAGAGCGTTTTCAGAGAGGGCTTTTCGGTGCGGTCCGTCGCGGGACTCCTTCTGATGACCCTCCTTTGCCCGATCCTCGCGGGCGCCTACACGCTCGCCTTCGAGCGCGGAAAGAACGTGATCATACGATCAACGGCTGCGGGGATCCTGCTCTATTCCTGCATTTTTGCGCTCGGTGCCGGCGAATTCCTCGGGTTTTCGCTCGCGGGGATCGCGTCCGTTTTCGCGGTCGCCTATATCGCGTCGCGCGCGGGGATGTTTTTCGGAGTATTCGCGGGCGTCGTCTGCGCGCTCGCTTTCGATCCGACGGCGATCGCGCCGCTTTCTTCGATCGGACTTACCGTCGGCGCGCTTTGGCAGTCAGGCGCCGGGACGGCGGTCGGCTCCGCGATCGGGATCGGCTCGGCGATCGGGATCTTCACGGCGGGGATCGGCAGTATTTTCGGCATCGTCGGAGATATCCTGTTCGCGGGACTTCTGTTCCTGCCCGCCGCGCGCGCAAATCTTTTTTCGATCGGCAAGCCGTTTGAAAATTCTAGCGCCTCTGCACGCCGAACGGCGTTTGCCGCAGCTTTCGCAGCGACGCCCGAAACTCCGCGCACCGACACGCCCCCGGATCTTGCCGAAAAAGAAGAAAACGAGCGCCTGACGGCGCTCTCGAAAGCCTTTGACGAGTTGTGCGAAGTGTTTCTGTCGCTCTCCGACAAGATGCGTATGCCGGGATCGTCCGATTTTTACGCGCTCTGCGACGCGGCGATGTCGAAAGAATGCCGCAAATGCACAGAGAGCCCCGTCTGTTGGAAGAAGGACTACGCGTCGACGTCGGACGTCGTCGCGAAAATGGTCGGCGTCCTGCGCGCGGGAGACGCGCTCGGCCCGTCGGATATCCCGAATTATTTCCGTATGCGCTGCAAAAAAATCGACGATATCATCGCGCGCATCAACACGGGCGCCGCGGAATTGCTCGAAAAATACGTCGGGCGCGACAAAACGGAGCTTTTCGCGCTCGATTACGCGGCGCTTTCGCACATGATGCGCGAAACGGTCGAGATGCGCAAAAAGGAATACGTCTACGATCCGGACGCGGGCAAGGCGTTCGCCGACGCGCTCGCGGAACTTGAGATCGGCTCTGCCGGCGTCGCCGCGTTCGGCGACGGCAGAAAGCTCTTTACGGCG
>JAZLHQ010000010.1:0-3903 GCA_045616925.1 Eubacteriales bacterium
TACCGAGTGGGGACTTGACGACTGAAATGAAAGGAAAACCGACCGGAAACGGTCGGTTTTCTCTTTTTATGTGATAAAAGAACATTTTACGGCAGGAAAATACAAAAAATTCACAAATAGCCCAACATTTCATCCGAAAAATCGGTATAATATAAGATGAATATTTATTGAAACGAGTTATCTTATGAACAGAAGAATTCCAATAAAAAGCATAATTCTCCTGCTGATCCTTCTATTCCTCTTTTCGGGATGCGCGAAGGTCGACGGGAATTCTGCTCATATAAAGCCTGCCCGTTCGGCTGAGCGAAACGGATACGGCGTTCTCAACGAAACCGTTTCGGTCGCAAAACCGATGAACACGCAGTTGTCCCTAACGGAACTGATGTCAGGGGATGCGGACGGCTGCGGTTGGATAGAAGTACACAACTTTTCCAATACGGAATGTGATCCGAGCGACTACGTTCTGACGCTCGAAGGACGCGAGTGGTATCTGCCGGAGGATAAGATCCCCGCAGGAGCGTACGCCGTATTCAGGGCGGGCGTTTCAGGTGATTGTCAGATCCCGTTTGCCCTTCCGAAATCCGGCGAGATCTCGCTGTCGTTTTTGAGAGTTCCGTATGAAAAACGGCAGTACAGCAACCCTTCGCCCTTCTGCTCCTACGATTGCATCCTCGGAAAAGAGATCGGATTTCCGACCCCCGGATACGCTGAAAAGATTTCCGATACCGTTTCGCTTGAGATCACCGAAGTGATGACGAAAAATCTGACCTACGTCATAAACGGAACGCTCGCCGACTGGTTTGAAGTCAAGAACGTTGGAAATGAAACGGTCGATCTGTCACTTTTCTTCGCATCCGACAAGAAGAAAGAGCCGTTCGCCTTCAGATTGCCGCAGATCCTGCTTGATCCGGGCGCTTACTGCGTCATTCCCTGCACAGGTGAATCGGAACTCAAACTGAGTGAAGAGGGCGAAACGCTTTATCTGACCCGTGCCGACGGCGTCCTTTCTTCGTCAGTCAAGATTCCCGCACTGACCCCCGACTGCTCCTATGCCGACGGGTGCGAATGCCTCTACCCGACTCCCGGATACGCAAACGATCCCGAAAATCACGCGCTTGTCCGGCGCGCTCCCAAATCGCTTCTCATCAACGAAATCGTAGCCTCGAACACCAAGGTCAAAAAAGCCGGTGACGGCAAATATTACGACGTCATCGAGCTTTACAACAATTCAGGCACCGATATTATGCTTTCCGATTACTGTCTCTCCGACAAACGCTCCGAGCCGACTTTATGGCGGCTGCCGGACGTCAGTTTGAAGGCGGGCGGATATTACGTCGTATTTGCGACAGGCTCGACGAGCGAAAAATACGCAAGTTTCGCTCCCTTCTCCGTCTCGTCCGACGGTGAGAACCTGTATCTTGCCCAAACCGACGGAACCTTCGTCGACGCGGTTGCGTCTCCCAAGCTTCCCGTCAATGTGAGCTACGGACGCTCCGGCGACGATTTCCTTTACTATCCGAAGCCCACGATCAACGCGTCAAACGGGTCGTTGGGTGTTGCCTCTCTTCCCGGTGAAATCTCGGTAAGCGTTCCCTCGGGTATTTATTCCGACTCGCAAACCGTATGGCTCGATTCTCCCGACGACGGAACGATCTATTACACGCTCGACGGATCCGTTCCGACCCCCGAAACGGGTATTCTATACGAAGGTGAACCGATCGAGATCGGAACGACCTGCGCGATCCGTGCGATCAACTATACGGACGGAACGATCCCTTCTACCGTACAGACCTTCAACTATTTCATCAACGAGCCCGATTACACGCTCGGCATCATCAAAATTTCAGTCGATCAGAGCGAATTCGATCTGATGTACGAAGAATTTCTGAAAGCGCACGAAGTTCCCGCAAACGTTTCCTATTATTTGAACGGAAATGAAGAGTTCAACGTCAACTGCGGTTTGAAACTCAGCGGAAGAAGCAGTCTCTATTTTGAGAAAAAGAGTTTTCTGCTCCATTTCCGCGCGCAGTACGGAAACGCGAAACTCAAATACAAATTGTTCGACAACGTCGATCTTGATGAATTCAACACGCTCGTCCTTCGCTCGGGCTCCGGCGGCGCCGAATATATGCACTTCTTCTTCAACGACGAGTTCGTCTCCGCCGTCGTCAATGACAGCGAGTATATGGATCTCATCGCGCAGGGATACCGTCCCGTCGACGTCTACGTCAACGATACCTATTACGGGATCTATTTCATCCGTGAAAAGATCAACGCCGCGTTCGTTGCGGATCACGACGACGCTCCGAAGGACAGCGTCAGCGTCGTTGAATCGATGAGCATGCTCCATACGGGCACTTCGTGGCAGGGCGTGCGCATCCTGTGGCAATATATCGCCGATCACGACCTGACCGTCAAAGCGAATTACGAGCACGTCGCATCGCAGATCGACCTTGAAAGCGTCGCTGACTATTATATTCTGCAGGCATGGAGCTGCAATACGGATTCGACGAATATGCGCGTTTACAAATCAACCGCAGACGACGGAAAATGGCGTATGCTTCCCTATGATCTCGACACGACCTTCAGCCGTTTCACAAGTGATTACGGCAAAGGCGCCGTGAAATCCATGCTCAGCGGATCGAACAAAGGCGCCGTATCGGGACTCGGAAGCTTCAATATGATGATCGTTAAGCTTCTCAAAAATCCCGATTTCCGCGCGCTCTTCTTCTCGCGTCTTGCCTATCTCGTCGAAAACGATCTCGCGACGGAAAACGTTCTGCCGAAATTTGAGAAAATCTACGGTGAGATCGCGCACGATATGGAATATAATATTCCCCTTTGGAAGAATTCCAAAAAGGCGTCGTATCACAAGACGGTCAAACAATGGAACGACTATTGCGATAAGGCGCGCACGTACTGGCTCTGCGATAAGCGTCTCGAAGTACTCGTTGACGAGTTCATCTCCGTCGTCAAGCTCACCGACGATGAAGTCCGCGCCTATATGGGCGACAAGTACGTGAAATGAAACACAAAAAGGATGCACGGCAGTGCATCCTTTTTATAATTTACGCGGTCAGACTTTTAAGAAACGCTGTTTTCGCCGTTGAAACAGATCACGTCAACAACAGAATATCGTATAGATACGAATCAAACAAAAAAAGAGTGTTCATAACAAAGATTCGTTATGAACACTCAAAATGTTGTATATACTGTTGTACCTATAGAATACGTAACTCCGCGATTAGCACGGTATTTTTCAAATAATGTACTGTATTCTGTATCCCCGTAAGTTTTACAAACAGAACTGTATTCACAAACGGCAAATTCTTTAAAATCTTCTATCATTCTATGTACTTGTTTTTCATCAAGAAGATTGTAATAGCAATCAACTGCAAGCAGTGCTTCAATTGTTTCTCTTATACCGAAAAGAGTATTTACTTCGACAATATAACCCGTGTACTGATTATTTTTTTCATAGTTGTTTTCAGAAAAATTTGAACAATACGTGATATAAACGTCAAGGTCATATTCGTGCAAATTGGTCAGCATTTCTTCGTATAGTTCGATTAATGAAATAGAAGCGTCTTTACGTTTTTCAAAATCATTCATTTCTGGTGCAACCCATTTCGAAGTTGCGTACAACTGTTCCAAAGATCGATCAATATATAGTCGCTGGACTTTACGGATTTTTTATAGTATTGTTGTGTACTGAAAACCAATACGGAGGTGATGAAAATGGCAGGAAAAAGACCTGACGGTGAAGGAACGATCCGGAAACGTGTGGACGGCAGATGGGAAGGAATCATCGTTGTCGGTCACAAGGAAGACGGCTCCCCGATCTTCAAATCGGTCTTTGCCAGGACGAAAAAGGAGCTTGTCCCGAAGCTTCACGCGATCATT
>JAZLHQ010000011.1:0-2156 GCA_045616925.1 Eubacteriales bacterium
GAAGACGTCTTTCTTTCCCGTTTCGACGAGAGAAACCGCGATGCCGTCAACGCGTATTACGAAGCAGATTATCAGGCGTGTGCGATCGGACCCTCTGTCAACTTCATCAATAACCTTTCGCTCGCGCTGATCAGTATGTTCGGTACGATCCTATACATTTTCGATAAGATCACGCCCGGCAATATCTCGACCTTCATTCTGTATTCCAGAAAATTCGCCGGACCGATCAACGAGGCGGCGAACATCATCGCGGAGCTGCAGTCCGCCTGCGCGGCGGCGGAGCGTGTATTTGCTTTGATCGATATGGACCCCGAAAAGCCGGACGCTCCCGACGCGGAGCTCCTCTCCGGAAAAGGCGGGGACGTGGGCTTCCGTAACGTCACCTTCTCCTACGACGGGGAAAAGGAGATCCTGCACGATATCACGTTCGACGCGCCGGAGGGCTCGGTGGTCGCCATCGTCGGTCCGACCGGATCGGGCAAAACGACGGTCATCAATCTGCTGATGCGCTTCTACGATATCGAAAACGGAACGATCCTCATATCGGACCAGCCGATCACCTCGTACACGCGCGATTCCTCCCGCGCCGCCTTCTCGATGGTTCTGCAGGACGCGTGGCTGTTTGCCGGAACGGTGTACGACAATATCGCGTACGGAAAAGACAACCCCGCCGAGGAAGAGGTTTACGGCGCGGCGCGTGCCGTCGGACTGGAGGACTTCATCCTTTCGCTGCCCGACGGGTATGAAACCGTGATTTCAGACAACGGTTCCAATCTGTCGAAGGGGCAGAAGCAGCTCATTACGATCGCACGGGCAATGGTTTCCGACGCGAAATATCTCATTTTAGACGAGGCGACCTCCAACGTCGACTCCCGCACCGAGCAATCGATCCAGACCGCGATGCGCGCGCTGATGAAAGGGAAGACCTGCTTCGTCATCGCCCACCGCCTCTCCACGATCCAGTCCGCGGACAGGATCATCGTCATACGCGGCGGCAGGATCGAGGAATCCGGCACGCACGACGAGCTTCTCCGTATGGACGGCTTCTACGCTTCGCTGTATCTTTCCCAATTCCGTTAAAGAAGGTGTACTTCCTTGAAAAGACAACTCGGACCTCTTTTCGTCTTTCTGTCCGCCGTTCTGTTCTCGCTCGGCGGCGTGTTGATCGACAAGATCCCGTGGCAGCCTCTCTCGATCAACGGCTGCCGGACGCTGATCTCGGCACTGTTCCTGATCTGCTATCTGAAAATTACGAAGCATAAGTTCGTATTCAACAGATCGGTCCTTCTCGGCGCGGCGTTCATGTGTCTCGAAATGAACACCTACGTCATCGCGAACAAAATGACGACGGCGGCGAACACGATCGTGCTCCAGTACACCGCACCGATCTTCATCATTCTGTTCATGCTGATCTTCTTCAAGGTCAAGCCGACCAAGCTCGACCTGATCGCGACCGCCGTCGTTCTCGGCGGGATCGTCTGCGTCCTTCTCGACAGTCTCGGCGGCGGCAGGATCGCGGGCGACCTCGTGGCGATCCTTTCGGGCGTCTTCTACGCGGGTGTTTTCATGCTTGATACCTTCCCGGGAGGAGACGCGCTTTCCTCTGTCATCCTCGGGCATTCGATCTCTGCGCTCGTCGGGCTTCCGTTCCTTGTGCAGGAGACCGATTTTTCCCCGAACGTGATCCTGCTCGCGCTTGCGCTCGGCGTTTTCCAGGTCGGTTTCGCGTATATCTTCTTTACGGAAGGCATCAAACGGACCGAGCCGGTCGCGGCGTCCCTGATCGCCGGGATCGAGCCGATCCTGAATCCCATCCTCGCGGCGATCTTCGCGAATCAGATGATGAGCCCGATGGCGATCGTCGGCGCCGTGATCGTGATCGGCGCGGTTGCGGTCTATAACCTGCTGAAAGCAAAAGCAGACGCAAAAAAAGAAGCGGAATAATTCCCGATCCGGGAGCCCCGTCAGAAACGGGGGCTCCCGGATTGTTGATTTTCTACAACATAACGCAGAAAACTTTATAGAAAAAACGATTGCGCAAAAAACGCTTTTATGGTATAATAATAGAACCGGAAAACCGGATTCCTTCATTTTTTGAAAGGAGACTGATGATGAAATATCAGACTTCCAGACAGGATATGCTTCTCGCCGCGAGA
>JAZLHQ010000012.1:0-6721 GCA_045616925.1 Eubacteriales bacterium
TGACTTCGGGCGGTGAATTATCGAAATAGAGCGCTTTTTCGATCGTTCCCGCTTTTTTGAGTCCGTACCGCGTCACGAACAGAACGTGGAGATAAAAGGGACCGTTCACGTTGCTGAGGGTAAGCGTCGTCATGCTCGGACCCTCGACGTCCGCGAGGTCGATCGTCATCTTGCTGTCGCCGTAAAGCGCGGGATCCGTAATGTCATAGGGGCTGTTGTCCCAGAGGTAATACAGCGTTCCCTGATCCGCAAGGCCGAAGTACACGTCGACTTCGTGGTATTTCGACCAGCCGCTCGTCCTGTTGTTGAAGGTGATGACCGGCTTCGAATAGTTGATGCGGGGCGTGAACCGGATCGGACGGGTCGACGCGAATTCCGTGACCTTGAAGTTCGTGACGTTTCCTTTTTCCGAGAGGTTATAGGAAAGGTCGCCGATCGAATCGATCGAGGTCTCGGAAAATTTGTAAGTATAGGATTCGTAAATGATGTTCTCGGCCTGCCACTCAAAGAAGAGCGTATCCGTATAGTTTCCGCCCGCGTACTCGAAATACTTTTCGGCGTTCGCGAGGGGGCTTTCGTTGAAGATCACGCCGATCGCCGTCGATTCCTTCGCGTACATCGGCTCCGAGAATTTAACGATGAGACGCAGTTTGCCGGTGCTGCAAAGGGAGGATTCGTCCATCGTGACGCTCACGACTTCGGGCTTCTTCGTATCGCGCAAGACCATCAGAAGGGTGACACCCCAGAGGTCGTAGTCCGTCCACAAAGCAGCCAAGGCCGAGTTTTTGAACGTTGCCGCCAAATCGACCGTGTTATTGTAAGGCGTCACCTTAAAGAAATGGGTGTTTACCGTCGCGTTCTTTTTGCCGTACCAGCTCTCGACCGGGTTTTTGAAGCTGAATTTTTTGTACGTTCCGCTGACCGACCAGTCATCAAGGTCCCAGATCGTTTCATTGGAATCGTGGGGGTTTTTGCCACTTTCGAGGAGAGTCGTCCACGCGCCCTGGTTCCAGTACCAGCCGGCGTGCGGGTTATCGAAATTGCCAATGTATTTAGTCGGGTCGACGTCCGCATAGAAAAACGGGCTGATCTTGCCGTTTTTCCAGGCGGAATCGCCGAAATAGCAGTAACAGTTGTAAATTTGGTAGCAATCCGGACCGTGGTTGAATTTTTCAACGAGCATCGTGCCCCACACGTCCGCGAATCCGCTGTTGATGAAAGTGTTGACCCAGCCCTGCGTCGTTGAGTTGTTGAGGGTCATATTGTGTTCCCACGTTCTCCACGTATCTTTGTCGTCATCGGAGTAGACGATCGCCTTTCCGTAGGCAGAGTACTGCGTGTTCGCGTATTCCGTGAAGTAGGAAATGTCGTCCGTTACCGTCACGGGGATGTTGTATCTCGTGAAGAGATGACCGTAGTTCGTGTTGAAATCGGGGTCGATCGTGATGCCCTCGGTCACTTCGTCGAGCACGACGGCGAAATAACGGCTCATCACGCGGTCGCCGACAAGCGCCGCGTAGATATCCTGCCCGTACATCGTGACGAAGATCTCACCCGTCATCTGACCCGCGGGGATCGTGACGACGCCTTCCTGCGTGCAGTAGTCGATCCCGTCGCCGGGCTCGGTACCGCCGATCGCGGAGCGGTTCTCCGTGTGGAAGGATACGTTCACGTCGAAGATTTGCGGCAGGCTCAGCTTGACCTCAAACCTCGTGTAGCCTTCCTTCGTCGCGTATTCGTATTCCGTCGTGAATCCGACCATCGGGATCGGATCCTCCTCTGCCCCGCTCGCGAAAAGATCGACGCAGGCGAGGATCGGCGAGAGAAGAGCGCCGAATATCATGCAGGCGCAGAGGAACGCGGACGTTATTCTTTTCATGACCGAATTGGTTTTAACCATTGTTTCCGCTTCCTTCCTGTGCGTCTCCCGCGCCGGCGGACGCAGCCATTTCCGCAAAGAACTGCTGCATATCGCCGTCGGGATTCTGTTCTTTCCAAGCCGCAAACAGAACGAGAAGATCCGCCTGCTGCTGCGCTTTGGTTTGTGTGTTTTCCGTGGTGTCCGGAGAAACGTCCGCCGGCGTTTCCGCCGCGGTCTCCGCTTTGGTTTCTTCCGCTTTGGTTTCTTCCGCTGCGGTCTCCGCTTTTCCGCCGGAGGCGTTTTCCGCCGCCTCGTTCTGCTGCGCGATCAGCTGATTGCGCTTGCGGATATCGTAGAACGTCTTGTTCTCGTCAAAGAAGCGCTCCTGCACCTCGGAGGAGTCCATTTTGCCGAACTTGTAGAACGGCACCTTGAAGCTCGGGGAGAAGTAGGTCTTGAACGGGAAGTTACCGAAGGTGACGATGATGCTGTGGCCGATGTCACCCGGATGGTTGAGGCGCTGGAGTTCGCTCGGGTAAATGAGCGGACGCACCTGCGTCTGCGTCGAATAGTTGGTCTCGCCGTTCGCGGAGCCGGAGGTCGACGTCGTCGCGACCGTGATGTTGCCGCAGAGCTCGGAATATTCCTTGCAGGTGCCGAGATCGTTCGATCCGATGAACATCTTGATACCGCAGTTGCCCTTGACGATGTCCGCGACGGTCTCGCCGTAGACGTTGTTGAGCTGCGAATAGGACTGGACGATCATCGTGAACCAGATCTTTCTCGAACGTCCGACCGTGATGAACTTATCGAATTTCTCGATCTTCGGCATATTACCGAACTCATCCATGATGAAGTAGACGTTTCTGTCGAGCGTCAGATCCTCTTTCGCGGAAGCGACCTTGATGAGCGTCTTATAAATATTAAGGATGAAAATCGCCGCGAGGTTGTGACGGGTATCCTTTTCATCCGGGATCTTCAGGAAGAGCGCGGTCGGTCTTTCGGCAAGACCCTCCGAACGGAAGTCGGAAGATGAAGTCAGGGCGCAAATGCCGGCGTCGTTGAAGAGCGTCAGTTTTTCGTAAACGATACTCATATAGGAAGCGCGCGTCTGCGTCGCCGCGTCGCAGACCTGCTTCGACAGCGACAAAGCTTTCGAAAGCGGGCTTCTGCCCTTGAAATAGTTGCGCAGATCGGCGTAGTCGTTGGTCGAGTTCTGCAAGATCTTCGAAAGGTTGAAGAAATTGAACTTTTCCTTCGTCATATTGTTCTCGGGGTTCGCGCTGTCTTCGAGCATCGCGAGCAGGACGGCGAACGTGATCGCGCGCGCGCCTTTTTCCCACATCGGGTCCTTCTCGTTCTCGACGGGGATCAGAACGGTGACGAGGTCGTTCAGATCTTCGTAGACTTCGTCGAAGATCTTTTTCTTGTAAAGCTTGATCTGCGCGACGAGATGATCGTAATCCGAGAACGCGCAGCCGTCGAATTCATACCACGATTCGACGTTTTTGAACGATTCGAGCGGGTCGAGACGACGAAGGCCGCTCTTTTCGACGTTCGAATGGCGTCTGAACGCCAGTTTGTGGGCGTTGACGTACTTTTCGTAGTTGTCCCAAATCGCGTCGAGCGGGTTCCAGCGGTAGGAAGCGTAGGTATCGCGCAGGTCGATGACCTTGACGTCGTAGCCGCGATCCTTCAGGAATTTCGAGTGCATGGAGAAAAGCTCGCCCTTCGGGTCGGTGATGACCATCGAGCTGCCCGCCGCAGACGCGCCGAGAAGCTGGATCATCGGGGAGACGAACGTGGTCGTTTTACCGGAACCCGTGGAACCGATGATGATCGAATGGCAGGGAGAGTTGAACGCGACTTCCATATCGCGTCCCTTATTGATGAGGTGCGCGGTGACGGGGATACCGTCCTTCTTGACCTCGCCGAGTTTGCTGAATTTGTGGAGCTTGAAGATCTTTTTCTTCTCTTCCTCCGTCATCCAGCGGGAGTTTTCGAGGTTACTGTCCTCGACCTGCTTGAGTTTGCCGGTGCCGCGGATGCCGCCCTTGCCGACGAAATCAAGCACTCTGCGGTCGATGACCGTGCAGTAAAAGGTGACGAACAGAACGAGCATGAGGAAAACGATGCCGTAATAATCGAGATCCCCGCGCACGAGCGCAAGAAGGCATCCGAACCAGTCGATGACCGAGAATTTGAAATTGCAGCGGATGAGAGAATACAAAACGTATCCGATGATCTCGCTGATCAAGATCTGCGCACTGAAGAAGAACAGGATCTCCTGCACTTTTCCTTCCGCGATCTTGTGGGACATAACGACGTTCGCAAAAAGTGCGAAGGTTATGAACCAGAAGATCACCCAGTGGAAATAATCCGACCAGTTGACTCTTCCCTCGACGACGAGGAGCCCGCATTTGTAAAGAACGGGTATGGACAGCACGTTGCTCAGAATGAAACAAACGAGCAGTATGATCGCGACGAACCCGACCTTCTTCAGACTTTCTTTCATTTTATTACGTATTCTCCTTGCATCAATTCTCCGATGCGCTGTTGATGATGAGGGTCGCCGTCAGCGTTGACGGTGAGACCGCGTAATTCTGCTTATCGCTCGCCTGCAGGTTCGCGACGACGGTATAGGTGCCCGCCGTCTTGACGCCCGCCGTGGTGACGCCGTTATAGGTATAGGTCACTTTGACGCCCGAAGGAAGCGTTCCCGAGACCTTGAGCGAATGCGTATTGCCGTCGTATTTGCATACGAGCGAGGGCAACGTGAGGTCCGGCGCCTGGATCTTCGCTTTTTCGATCGTCAATACCGCGCGTTTGGACGGCAGATTGCCGTAGTTCGGGTTGTTCCCCTCAAATTTGGCGACGAAGAGATAGACGCCTGCGTTCTGCGCGCGGTCGGTCTTCTTGAGATCGGTCAGCGGCACGGACATACATTTATCGTAAGTAAGACCGTCCGCCTTGTAAATTTCGTAGGTGACGCCGATGCCGATCGGGACCTTCGAGGGATCGGAGATCACGAGCGTGTGCGTCTTCTGGTCGTAGGTCACGGTCTGGGAGGCAAACGGGATGTTGCCGATATCGTAGGAGGCCTTTTCGATCGTGAGCTTCGCTTCCCTGTCGGCGACGGGCAAATAGTTGTCGTTCTTGAAGACGAGGCGCAGACGCTCGATGTAAACGCCCGCGTTGACGGCTTCCTCGATGCGCGTCTTGCCGTCGGAGCCGTAGATCTCGTAAACGGCGGTCACTTCATCGTCGGAGATGTTTTCCGCCTTGATGATTTTGGAGTCGCCGTCGTACGTGAAGGACTGATCCTTGAACACGATCTGCGATTCATCGAAAACAGCCTTGTTGATCGTCAGTTCGCTCTCGAGCGTCTTCGATTCGTAGCCGTCGCAGACGAGGACGGCGGTCACTTTGTATTTGCCCGCGTTGATGAACGTGTTGCCGTTCGGATATTTGATCTGCGCCTTTTCGGGGATATTGCCCGAGACCGCGACGGAATGCGGTTTGCCGTCGTAGGTGTAGGTCGCGCTGTCAAAATACAGATCGTCGTCGAATTGATTCATCAGGATCTCGACGTGCAGTTCGCATTTGACTTTCTCGTAGCGGATCTCGACGGCCTGCTCGCCGATCTTATAGAATTTGGTCAGTTCGTAGGAGGGGATCATATCTTCGGTCAGTTCGATCTCTTCCTTTTTGCCGTCCGAATAGGTCGCGATGACGACGACGTCGGAAAGGTCGTACTTGCCGGCGTAAAACGTATAGGTTTTGTCGTCCTTGATCTCGATCTTTTTGACGTATCTGATAATGCCGCATCCGGTGCATACCACGGCAGTGACGAGCGCCGCCGACACGAGCGCACAGATCAGAAACACTTTGAAGAGCTTTCCGCGCATAGATTTCTCCTTTTGGTTCAGTAAACGAATATACGGACACGTCAACGGGGATCCGAAAGTCACAGTCCCATTGACACAAGTACATAATTACAGATAATGCATTATAGCACATTTTTCTGGTTTTGTCAATAATCACCGCGCTGAAAAAGCCCCCGATTTTTTAGAATCGGGGGCTTTGGAGTGCTTATATGCGATTTTTACCGATTATTCGGCGCCTGCGACGCTCACGTCCTTGAGACACATCGCGTACGGGCCTTCGTAAGAAGCGCTTTCATAGCGGTCGGTCGAGAAGACGATCTCCTTCTGCGCGTCGATCAGGCTGCCGTTGACGGAGCCGCCCGTGACGGGCGTGACCTTGTCGCCGTCGACAAGGTAGGCAAGACGGATCTCGCCGCCGAAGTGGCCGGAGAAATCGTCCATCTGGAAGTCGGAGAACGTCACGACGACGAGGCAGGGCTTCTTCTTCATATCTTCGAAGGAAAGGCTCCCCGCGTTTTCGCAGCGGACCTTCGAATAATTACCGGTCGGCTTGATGCCGAGCCAGCGGCAGAAGTTGTTGGGGCCGTGGATCGCGAGCATTTTGCCGTCTTTGAGGAGCGGAAGATCCTCCATCCGGATACCTTCCGCGCTGAACGGAACGGTTTTGAGCAGCGTAAGCTGCATTTTTTCGCCCGTAACGTCCTCGCCCTGCACGTTGTCACCGGGTTTCCACGTCGAATAGTGCGGAAAGATCATGCCGGCATTCGACCTTGCGGCGTAATAGGTAAGCACCTCGGCGACGTGATTTGCGCAGAGAACGACGTCGTATTTCGCGCTCTTCAAAACCTTTTTCGCGTTTGCGCGGTCGTAAACGAAGGTCAGCGCCTTCCTGACGGCGTCGAAGAGTGCCTTTTCGCTGCATTCGTCGTAGCGGAAGGTATTGTGCATCTCGACATCCTCGGGCTCCTTGCAC
>JAZLHQ010000013.1:0-2946 GCA_045616925.1 Eubacteriales bacterium
ACGCGTTGATCTTTTCGATCACGTTTTTGTACGGCTCGCGGACTTCGCCCTTAAATCCCGTGCCGAAGATGCAGTCGACGATGACGTCGAAGCCGTCAAGGTCGGGGTCTTCCGAAAGGATCGGTCTCAACCCGTGGAGCTGACAGTCGACGAGAAGAAATTTTCCCGCGCCCGACAGCTTTTCCGTCAGACGGAAGACGGTGACGTCGAGATCCCTTGATTTGAGGGCAGAGGCGAGCGCGAACCCGTCCGCGCCGTTGTTCCCGCCGCCGCACACGACGGCGATCCTGCCGGCAAAATCGTATGCGCCGGCGAGCGCCGCGCCGACTTTTTTGATGAGCATACGCTCGCCGCCGTACTGTCCTTCGCCGAGTCCCGCGAAGAGATCGAGCGAAGCGATCGTTTCGGCGTCCGCTTTTTTCATTTCGTCGGTCGTTAAGATGCGTTCCATATTTTTTCCGTTTATTTATTGAGAATAATGGTTTTTTCGAGCTTCGGATCGCCGTTATGATCGCTGATCGCGATGAATTCGGCGTCGTATCCGACCCGCAGACTTCCCTTTTTCACGCCCATCAGCTCCGAGGGCGTCTTCGACGCCATTCTGAAAGCGTCGTCCTTCGGGATGCCGAAGGAGATCGCCTTCCGGACGCAGTCGAAGAGCGGCGTCGTGCCGCCTGCCAAAGAACCGTCGAGGATGCGCGCGACGCGATCCTTGACGATCATTTCCTGTCCGCCGAAGGAGTAAGAGCCGTCCGCAAAGCCGGTCGCGCGGATCGCGTCGCTGATCAGCACCATACGGCGGGCACCGAAGGTGCGGTAGAGCATCAGAATCGCCGCGCGGTGCAGATGCAGACCGTCGCAGATCGCCTGTGCGTAGGCGTTTTTGTCGATCGCTGCGCCGATGACCGACGGCTCTCTGTGATGGAAGCCGGGCATCGCGTTAAACGTGTGCGTCACGTTCGAAGCGCCCGCGTCGAAAGCCGCCGAGGCGGTCTTGTAATCGGCGCCGGTATGACCGATCGCGACGGGAATGCCGCAATTTTTGATAAAATCAAGACTTCCCGCGCGTTCGGGCGCCAAAGTGATCAGTTTCACCTTGCCGTCTTTATTGAATTCTTTGAATTCTTCAAGATCGGGATCGCGGATGAAGGCGCGGTTCTGCGCGCCCGCATATTTGTCCGCGATGTACGGACCTTCCATGTGAAAGCCCGGGACGTTGCAGCCGTCGAAAGCCTCGGTCTCGTTCGAGAGCGCGGTCAAAAGACTTTCGTGATCCATCGTCATCGTGGTCGGAAGCCACGAGGTCGTGCCGTTTTCCGCCCAGAAGCGCGCCATTTCGGGGATATGCCCCTCCATCGTGTCAAAGCCCATGCAGCCGTGGCTGTGGATATCGAAAAGTCCCGGACGGAGTTCAAGACCCTCAAGATCAAAGATCTCGCCTGCGGGAGAGATCTCGCTCGCGGGGGAGATCCCTGCGATCTTGCCGTATCTAACGGCAAGATCCCACGTTTTACCCTTGATCCGGGCGTTTATAAGCGTATATTCCCCGTTTTTTCTACGGGTCAGAACCTCAGCCATTGTAAGCCTCTTCGTCGCAGATGACCGTGCAGTCGGGATGCGCGATGAGGATCGACGCGGGGCAGGAGGTCGTGATCTTGCCGGAAATGACCTTCATGAGCGCCTCGTGCTTATCCTTGCCGGACGCGAGCAGAACGATGCTCCTTGCTTTCATGATCGTCGCGATACCTGCGGTCAGCGCCTTCGTCGGCACGTCGTCGATGCTGCTGAAGAAACGGGAATTCGCCTTGATCGTGGATTCGGTGAGGCCCGTCAGGTGCGTGTACGCCTCAAGCTCCTCTGCCGGCTCGTTGAAGCCGATGTGACCGTTCTTGCCGATGCCGAGCAGCTGCAGATCGATCCCGCCCGCGTTTTCGATCGCTTTTTCGAACTCCGCGCACTCTTTTTCGGGATCCTCTGCGAGTCCGTTCAGAACGTGCGTGTTCTTCTTGTCGATGTTGACGAAGTTGAAGAGCTGATGATCCATAAAATAGCGGTAGCTCTGGTCGTTTTCGGGGGAAAGCGGATAGTATTCGTCGAGATTGTATGAAACGACCTCGGAGAAATCGACCTTATCCTCGGCGAGTTTTTTGTAAAGACCGATCGGCGTCGAGCCGGTCGCGAGACCGAGGACGCAGTTTTTCTTATCGGCGATCTGCTTTTCGAAGATCGCGGCGCCCGCTTTGCTCATTTCATCGTAGTTTTTGCATACAATCAGTTTCATCGTAATAAATCCTTTCTGAAATCGGTTTAACCGAGCAATTTGTGGAAGTAGTAAATGGGAAGCGCGCTCCAGCCGTGGCAGAGACTGCCCGCGCTGCCGAATTCCGTGGCGCCCTTGATCGTTTCCCAGAAGGTGGTCGCGCCGTTGTCGAGCATAAAGCCGTAGACCTCGTCGATATCCTCAAGGATTACGTCCTTGTTGTCAGGATCGCACGCAAGGAGCGCTTCGTACCAGAAGCCCTTCATCGAGAGGGTCGGGACGATCAGATCTTTATCGGTCAGCACTTTGGCGAAATCCTTCTTTTCGTCGTCGGGAACGGCGCCCGAGAGGAGCGCTAAACTGTTCGCGAGCAGACTGTTCGTTTCCGGCAGCGTTTCGAAGAGCGAGAAGCGACCGTCCGCGCGTCTGAAACGCGCGCGGATCGCGTTCCGCATCGGCTCATAATCGAATTTTTCAAAAGCGACGCCTCTGCGCGCGCAGATATTTTCCTCTGCCTTCTTGGCGAGCAGATAGATCGCGTTCAGAATCAGCGACGCGCGTTCGGGACGATCCAAACCCTTCTTCGACCAGAAATCGTTGTCGTCGCAGTTATCCGACCATTCGTAGAAGTTCCAGCACGGCGCCTCGAATTCGGGGATCAGACCGCCGAACTTTTCGCTGCCTTT
>JAZLHQ010000014.1:0-8228 GCA_045616925.1 Eubacteriales bacterium
CGACGGCACGATGAAGATCCCGTCCGGCAGTACCGTACACGTCTGCCTTACGAGCGATTTCTTTCTCGAAGAAGCCGATCAGTGGCGCGACGAGGCGTGGGAGATCATACGCATGCGCCCCGATCTGCACTTTTGGCTGCAGACCAAGAGGGCGGAGCGCGTCGAAGCGTGTCTGCCGGGAGGATTTCCGAAAGGATACGAACACGTCGGAATGTGTTTCACGGCAGAAAATCAGGAGTGTGCCGACAAACGTCTGCCGATCCTTATGAAGCTACCGTTTTCCGAAAAGAACGTGATGTGCGCGCCGATGATCGGTCCCGTAACGCTCAAGGATTATCTCAAGACAGGACAGATTTCATTGGTGCTCGTTGACGGTGAAAATTACGACGGAGACCGCGTTTTGTCCTACGAGTGGGTTCGTACTCTATACGACGAATGTAAGGAATACGGCGTCAGATTCAGCTTCGTCGGCGTCGGCAACTATTTTGAGAAGGACGGAAAAATCTATCACGTCTGCCGCGCGTATCAGCATATCACGGCTCAGCGCTCGGGAATGCAGATCCCGCCGCCCGAGAGGGAATACCCGATCGAGAAACGCTGCGCGACCTGTCCCAAAAACAATACCTGCGGCGGCTGCCGCTACTGCGGCAAATGCCGATACTGAAAAATCCCGCTTTCGCGGGATTTTTTGTTATTGACCGTAAACTTCAAGCTCCGAAATATAGAATTCCGTACCGGAGAGAGAAGTGACGCCGATCTCAAGGCAGTCGATCTCGGTCTTTGCAAAGTCGGCGCTCAGATATTTCGTCAGATCGTCGTAGGTCTGATAATCGAGCGATTTTCCGTCTGAAGACCAAAGTACTGTCCAGGTGATCGTTCCGTCTGCGTTCTTCTTGCCGCCGAGAACGTCAAATCCCGTCGGCGCGTGCCCCGATCTGTCCGTGAAGATCGTAAATCCGTCGACCGTGTGACTTTCGGTAAAATCGTAACCGATCAGAGCTAGGTATTTACCGTCCGATTTGGAAACGCCGTTTTCGTCGTATCGGGCGGAAGCCGATGAGATCTTCCAGTAGAGAACGCTTGCGTCCTGCGCGATCTTCATCGCGCGGTTGCCGTCCGAGAGGGAAGCCATACCCTGAATGGATTTGAATCCCGCGCGTCCCCAGCCGTTCACGGTTTGATAGGCAACGTGGGATTTTCCCGCGAGCATCAGTTCCTTGACGGTCGAATATCCCGCGGCTTTTACCGTCTTGTCCGAAACGTACATCACGTTTTTGCGGTCTGCACCGGTCGGATTCTCGTGCAGAACGGTCTTCTGAGCGCAATAGGTGCAGACGGCTTCCACGTCGTCGAATTCGTCCTTCGTGCCATGATAGAGGATCTTTCCGGTTACCTTCCAGTCGTGTTCACCGTACTGAAGGTCAGCGCCGGCGCCGGTTGCGCTCCATTTTTCGTTGTATTGGTCGATCAGCTTCTGAATTCCCGCCATATCTTTTCCGCTTTGAAAGATCTCGGCAAAATTCGTCGTGCCTGCGTTATAATAATTCGATTGATAAGTCGGAAAATTGCACCACGTTGCGTTGATGGACGCGTCGTTGACGAACGAATAGCTTTGCCCGACGGCGGATTTGCCCGTAATGCCGCAATAGGTCATCAGAGCGGTGATATAGCCCGATAAAGGATTCGGGTGGTAGGTATCTTTTTTGTTGACGATGAAAGAATTCTTGTTGTAAGTCAGCTCGGCACCGGGAACGCTCACTTTTTTGTTCCAGATATCCGTAACGAGATTGCCCCAGTTGATCACCGTTATATTCTTTTTCTGCATAATGGAAAGATTTCCGGTGATATTCGTGTGATTCTTGTCGTAGGAGTAGGAATGGCAGAGATATACGAAATTCGTTTTCGGATTTGTGAAGCGCTTCATCACGTTCGCAAGGTCCGTCATAATGGACGCGTTGTTTTCGCCCGCCTCCGAAAGAATGACGTAATCGAACGAGGAAAAATCAAGGGAAGCGAGGTGGTCGACCTGCTTGGAGGAGTCCTTTTCGCGGCAGGTCTTGCAGACGCCGGCATAGTCGTAAAGGCGGTGACCGCCGTATACGCAGTCGATCACGGTGACGTCGTCGCCGTTGGCTTTGCAGACCTGATAAAAATATCCTTTGTCCTCCTTGCCCTGACCGCCGTTTATGACGCAGTTGCCGTAATAGATAAAGGAATTGCCGATGAACAGGATCTTTTTGCCGTCAAGACTCGTCATTCCCAAGACGGGCTTTTGCTCTCTGTATTCGTTTTTGATCTCTTTGCAGGTGCACATGGCAGTCCAGATCTCCTTGCCTTCGCAGGTGTAGTGTTTGGTGAACGAATAATCCGTGAATTGATGCGTATGAACCGATGAAGTCGTTGTCACGGCGGTCGTTGTAACAGCCTTCGTCGTAACGGGAAGCGTTGTGACGGTGCCGGAAGTTGTCGGCAGCTCGGTCGTGACGACTGCGGCAGTCGGAGGTACGGTCGTCGTTTCTCGGGTGGTGCTTTCGGACGTTTCGGCAGAGGATACGCAGGGAGTCGTTTGCGCATCGCTCGTCACGATGGACGAAGCGGGCGGCTCGGTGACGGGCGCCTCTTTCCGCGTACCCGACGAACAGGCGGCAGACGCAAACAAAATCAGAATTATGCAGAATATGGGAACGTATTTTTTCATGGCGGGTCCTTTCGAATGCGATACTTTATTCTATCATATTTGGGCAAATTGTCAATACTGTATGGATTAAAAAAGGCGCGATTGCTTGCATTCTGACGAAAAATGTGCTATAATACCTACGTACTATCCGAAGAAGTGAAAGGAATCGCCAATGGATTATAAGCTCTGGACACCCGAAAACCAGCCGGATATTCTCGGTCATCCGGGTTCTTTTGCGAATATCGAGTGGGGCTATAACGAGATCATTGAGAATCTTTGGGAAATAATTCGCGTAAAATATCCGGATTATATCAAAAGGCAGCCATTGAAATACGTGCAGGCGTTTATGGGTGAGGAATCGAAATATTGCCGTCCCGACGGACGACTTAAGCCGATCTATTCGTCCTTTATCGCGGGATATTCGAAGGATTTCGACGTTCCGGGATTCGTCGTTGAGCAGAACGATTACGTATTCGACAATCACCTCGGCACGTCCAAAGCGATGACGCTCGCCGTCGAGCTTTTCGAATATCATATCATTTGTGAGGCGGAAAGAGAATGAATACGGTCACTTTGCGGAAAATCACGGATAACGATCTTCCCGAAATGAAAAAAATGCTGACGAATCAGACGATTAAGAAGACCTATATGATCCCGGATTTCGATTCCGAAGAAAAGCTTCTCGATATGTTCCGCGTTTTCAAAAAATATTCGGAGGATCCGGGTCGCTTCGTGCGTGGGATCGATCTTGACGGAAAGCTGATCGGATTCATCAACGACGTCGGTATCGACGAAAACGGGATCGAACTCGGCTGGGTCGTATCTCCGGATCATCAGAATCGGGGATGTTGCACAAAAGCTGTGTCTCTTGCCCTCGAAGAACTCTGGAAGCGCGGCTTCAGGACGGTTTTTGCCGGCGCGTTTGCCGAGAATCCGGCGAGTATGCGCGTAATGGAGAAGTGCGGAATGGTCAAAAACGGCAAAACGGAAGAAATCGAATACAGAGGTATGAATCATCACTGCATCTGCTATGAGATCCGCAGCCCGTACGAAAATACATATAAGTGAGGAAAAAACGATGCTTCAATTATTTACCGATACGGATACCGACCTGACGCCGGAGATCGCCGCGAAATACGGATATAAAATGATCAGTATGCCGTACACGATCGACGAAAAAACCGTGTATCCCTACGAGGATTTTGAAAAATTCGACGATCACGCGTTCTACGACGTGCTTCGCTCGGGCGTATTGCCGTCGACGAGCGCGCTCGGAAAACAGCGTTATATCGATTATTTCGAGCCCGTGTTCGCGGCAGGCAACGATATTCTGTACGTTCACTTCTCAAGAGCGATGACGGCAACCTTCGATTCGATGGATCAGGCGCTTGAAGAGCTCAGAGTTCGCTATCCCGAACGCAGATTCTACGAAATCGACACGAAAGGCATCACGCTCGTCAGTTGTATTATCGTCCGTGAGATCGGAGAACTCTATCTTTCCGGAAAGACCGTTGACGAGATCCTTCAGTGGGCGGAAACGGAAATCGATCATTTCGCGGTATATTTCTTCGCTGACGATCTCAGATTCTTCAAAAAGAGCGGTCGCGTCGGCGGTCTTGCCGCGATGATGGGCACCCTGATCGGCGTGCGTCCGATCATCTATATGAACGAAGAGGGGAAGATGGTCAGCGTCGGCAAAGAGAGAGGACGTCAGAAGGCGATGGAACGCCTCGTTTCCTACGTGGAAGAACTCGGAGATGACCTTGATAATCACCTCGTTCTCGTCGGACACGCGGACGCGCCCGAGCTTGCACACGAACTCGCGGATATGCTTATCGCCAAATTCGGCGATAAACTGCAAATCGAATTCGTCGCCGTCAACCCGACCGCGGGAAGCCATTGCGGCCCCGATACCGTCGGCGTTTCGTTCCACGCGAAGCACCGCTGAACGAGGTAACGATATGGTAGAAATCGTCGAAGTCAAAACGAAAAAGCAGCAGCTTGATTTTCTGAATTTTCCGCTGAAGCTTTATAAGGGCAATTCCAATTTCGTCCCGCCGCTCTGGGGAGATGAAAAGAAGATCTTCAGTAAGAATTACGTCTACAACGACACCTGCGAGGCGGTCTATTTCAACGCATACCGCGACAAAAAGATGGTCGGCAGGATCTCGGGAATTCTTCAGAAAGCGAGCAACGAGATCCGTAACGAGCGCCGAGTGCGCTTTACGCGCTTTGATTCGATCAACGATGAAGAAGTCTCGAAAGCACTTTTCGATGCCGTTGAAAACTGGGCGCTCTCCAAAGGTATGGATACGGTCTGCGGACCGCTCGGTTTTTCCGATCTTGAGCGAGAGGGACTTCTGATCGAAGGATTCGATCAGCTTTCCACGTTTGAAGAGCAGTACAACGCGGATTATTACGCGGAACTCATCGAAAAATGCGGATACGCGAAAGAGGTCGACTGGACGGAAAGCAAGATCATGCTCCCGAAAGAGGACGACGGAACGCTTGACAAGATGTCCGAATTCATTATGAAGCGTTACGATCTGCATTTCGGACCCGCCAAGAACACGCAGGATTTTCTTGACAAGTACGCGGACGGATTTTTCGAACTGCTTGACGTATGTTACGCCGATCTCTACGGAACTGTTCCGTTCACGGTCGGTATGAAGAAGATGATGATCGACAACTTCAAATTGATCATCGATTTGAAACACGTCGCGGTCATTCTCGATAAGAACGACAAGATCGTATGTCTCGGCGTCTGCTTCCCGTCGATCGCGAAGGCGGTGCAGAAATCGAACGGTCATCTGACTCCGGCGGCGCTCGTACGCCTTCTTTCCGCGATCAAGCACCCGAAAGTCATTGATCTCGGTCTGATCGGCGTCGATCCAGCATACGCGAACCGCGGCATCAGCACGGCAATCTCCGCCGCCCTCCTTCATATGCTCAAGGAAGACGGCGTTGAATACGCGGAAACGAATCTGAATCTCGAAACCAATCACAACATCCAGAATCAGTGGAAGCGTTTTACTGCCGTCCAACATAAGCGCCGCCGCACTTACGTTAAAACACTTCAAAAGTGACGTTGAAAGGAATACGATATGGTAAAAATCGTTGTTGACTGCTTCGGCGGAGACAAAAGTCCGTCGGCAAACGTGGAGGGATGCGCGCTCGCGCTCAAGGAATACACCGATCTCTCGCTCGTTCTGACGGGTGACGAGAACGTTCTGCGCGAGGAATTGAAGAACGCGGGTCTTGCGGAATCCGACCGAGTCACTGTCGTCAACGCGCCCGAAATCATCAGCTGCAACGACAAGCCGACGGATGCGATCCGCCTCAAAAAAGATAGTTCCATGATGACTGCCGTCAGACTCCTCAGAGAAGATGATAGTATCTCGGGAATGGTCAGCATCGGCTCGACCGGCGCGCTCGTCGCGGCGTCCGTTCTGCGTGTGGGTCGGCTGAAAGGCGTTCTGCGTCCTGCGTTCTGTCCCATTCTCCCCACGATGAACGGCGGTATCGTCGGCGTCTGCGACAGCGGTGCCAACGTTGATTGCAAGCCCGATTATCTCGTTCAGTTCGCGATCATGGGAAGCAAGTACATGGAAAGCGTCTACGGCGTAAAGTCGCCGCGCGTTGCGCTCCTCAACATCGGTACCGAGGAAGAGAAGGGCGATGAACTGCACAAACAGGTCTATGCGATGCTGAAAGAGACGCCGGAGATCAATTTCGTCGGCAATATGGAAAGCCGCGACGTTCTTTCGGGGAATTACGACCTTATCGTCTGCGACGGTTTTTCCGGAAACGTGATGATCAAATCCGTCGAGGGCACCGCTATCCAACTTCTCAAAAAGATCAAATCGGACATATACACGCGCTTTAAGTACAAATTCGGCGCTCTTTTCCTCAAGGAAATGTTCGTCGAAGAAAAAGAACTTCTGAATTATCAGAACTACGGCGGAAGCGTGATGCTCGGCTGCTCCAAGACTGTCGTCAAGGGGCACGGAAGCAGTAATTCAACGGCCGTCTGCGCCTGCATCGGTCAGGCGTACAAAATGGAAAAGAGCAAATTCGGCGGACAGATCGAAGAATATTTCGAACGTCACGCCGAACACTCAAAATAAAAGATTACACGAAAGGAAACAGAAACGATGTTTGAAGCGGTCAGAAAAGTAATGGCGGAACAGCTCCGCATCCCCGAAGAAAAAATCACGCCGGAGTCAAAGATCAAAGATGATCTCGGCGCGGATTCTCTCGACATCCTTCAGCTTCTTATGACGATCGAAGAGGAATACGGCATCACCGTACCGGACGAAGAACTTGCGGCGTTTGAAACCGTCGGCGGTATCGTCAAATACCTTGAAGAGCATACTTGAGGATCAAAATAACGAAAAAAGCACCCTGCGGGGTGCTTTTTTCATTGTCTTTCAGTGGTTATAAAGATCTGCCGCGTTGGAAGACGCGGTGATCGTGCCTTTGTTTTCACAGTTCGTGATATGCAGCTGCGAGGTCGAATGCGCGTTGGCAATCAAAGCCGCTGCGTAACTGCCCGTAATGGTGATCGTGCCTTCGTAAACGCAGCGATCCATCGTCACGTCGCTGTTCGATTCGACGGTCGCAACGAATCCCGCCGCGCGGTTGAAGGGAACGGGTCCCTCTTTGATGACGCAGTGAACGCGGACGTTGCTGATCGTGACGTGCGATCCCGAAACGATCTTTGAGAAAATACCGCCGATGCTGTTCTTTCCTGTCGCCGTAGGCGTGCCGTAATACGAATTGATCAGACTGAAATCCTTGACGACGGCTCCGTCGCCCGCACTGCCGAGCATACCGCGTACGCCGTTCGCACCGCACTGGAGATAGAGTCCCGATACCGTGTGACCCTGTCCGTCGAACGTCCCGCAGAAGGTGTAAGCGGAATTGAGTTCAATCCACGAATAGTTGGAACTTCCGCGCGCGATGATCTCGTCGAGCGTTCCATCGTTTATGATCATATCGGCGCCGAGTTTGATCGTGACGCCCTTGAAGGAGACCTGTGCCGCGCGAAGGTGAATGAATCCCATCAGCTGCGAAGCGGTATTCAGCGTGTATTCGGTTTTGTCGCCCGTGTACCACGATTTGTCGGGTACGCCGTTGTAGACGGAAACGTCGGTGACGACGGGCTCAATGCTTCCCGGTACCGCAAAATTGAGGTCAATGGTCTGCGGCAGATGATCTGACGTGTAGATCGTCTTCACCGTGCCGTCCTGTGCGGTGATCGTTGCCTTTCCGGCACCGCTCTTGAAGCGCAGAACGCGGAATTTCCCGGGGGTCACGAAACAGTAGTCAAGACGCCCCGTGCCCGTCCCTTCGAGCTTGCTCGGGTAGTTGTCGCCCTGCAGACTGAGATCGAACGCGTCGTTCCAGGATCCCGGAGCGTTTCCGACGGATTTTTCGGTCAGCTTGTAGGAATCTGCGTAATCTTTGACGGCGTGCATGTAGATCTCGCCGTTGTCGCCGTTGTTGAAGTCGCCGGTGATGATGACGTACGCGTCGGGATATTTCTTGA
>JAZLHQ010000015.1:0-9749 GCA_045616925.1 Eubacteriales bacterium
CAGGAAAAGACGGAAATTCTGCAAAAACTCGATGAAAACAAGCAAAAATACACGATCATGCGCTCGAAAGGTCTCGGCGAGAACGAGCCCGACATGATGTGGAAGACGACGATGAATCCCGCTTCGCGCCGCCTGATCCGCGTCTGCGAGGACGACGCCTCGAAGACGGCGCAGATGCTTGAAATGCTCCTCGGCGACAACCTCGAGGAGCGCAAGGAATTCATCGCGAATTACGGAAGGCTTTACGTTGAACAGGCTGACGTATAAGGTGAATAGTATGGAAAAACGGCCTTATATTTACGACGAATCGGCAAATCTTACGACGCTGCGCGACCCGATGATCCTTCTCGACGGCGACACTTACTATATGACGGGCACGCAGGAGCCGTATTGGAAAGGCGCCAACGACGGCGTGCATCTTTGGTCGTCAAGGGATCTTGAAAACTGGGTCGATCACGGCAATATGATCAAGCGTTCCGATCTGCCCGCGGATTTTTGGGGGATCGACCGCTTCTGGGCGCCCGAGCTTTTCAAAACGAAGGGCGGGAAGTACGTTCTGACCTTCAACGCACTCAACGAGAGCGAGGAATTTCGCCACGTGCGCGGAACGGGGATCGCCGTCGCCGACAATCCGACGGGTCCTTACACGATTCTGACGAAAGACGGACCCGTCAACCGGGAATTCGGCTCGTGCAACGACGGCTCGGTCTTCGCGGACGACGACGGGCGCGTCTATCTGTCCTTCAACGGCAGAAAAGTCCTTTACGTCAGCGAGCTTGATCTCGAAAACTGCCGCCTCGGCAGGACGGACGTCGTCTGCCGCGCGGGAGCAGAGGGCGAATGGGACAGCATCGGCATTGAAGGTCCCTGCATCGTCAAGCGCCACGGTATCTATTTTTACTGGTATTCGAGCTGGACGAACGGTTACGCCGCCGGCGTTCTGACGGCGGACAACATTCACGGTCCGTGGACGAAATGCGCGGAAAATCCGATCGTTTCGGAGTCGGAGATCTACTACAAAGCCGGGCACAACAACTGTTTTCGCGGCAAGGACGGCAAGGATTACATCAGTTTTCACGCGAATATGCGCGATCCCTCTGACGGCGACCGCGAGCGTATCTTCATCCGCCCCGTCGAATACACCGAAGACGGCAAAGTGATCGTCAAATAAAACAAAAAAACCACCGTGAGGTGGTTTTTTTGTATGGGTGGGCGTTGCTTTCACCGAAAACGGGTCGTCGTGCGCGTACCGCGCGTGAGTCGACCCCTACGGGTTTGTGCAAACAACGCGGGCAAACAATGCCGTTCGGCGGATTATCCCAACTGAACGATCAGACTGTCAAACGCATCCTGCCATGCGTTGTATTTCTTGCTCAGCGTAGACTGCACGGAGTTCGGGTTTATATCGCGGAACGTGTGCGTCAGCTCAAGAAGCGATTTCGACCAAGCGTAACTGAAATCCGTCACGAGAGAATCGTGGACGATCTGGATCATCTCGGCGGAATCGTCGTCGCGCGTGTACTTGTACTTGAGAGCCTCGTCGAAATAAGCGGGGACGACGTCCTTGCCCGACTTCGCGCAGAGAGCCTCGAGAACGTACGCGGACGCCTTCACGTGTTCGCTCGACGCGCTGATGCCGAAGATCGGCAGGGAATCGTGCGAGGTCGTGTAGTACGCCGTCTGATTTTCGTCGTAAAGGGGCATCGGAAGGACGCCGTAATCGTTCTGCATCTCGCGAAGGAACTCAGTCGAGTTGAGGCGGCTGCCCGTGAACAGGATGTTGCCTGTCGCGAACGCCTGCATCAGAAGCGATTCCGCCGTCGTTGCGCCCGTGATAGTGAGTTTGAGCGCGTTCACGTCCTCTTTGAATTCGGCGACCTTCGTCATGATCCCGACGTTTTCCTTCGAATTCAGATTGAATTCGAGCGTGCCGTCCTCGTAGGTGCGCACGGGGCGCAAACCGGCGCCGATCATCAGACCGTCGAGGAGAGAGCCGCCGTGGGAGGCGAATCCCACAAGGTCGTTTGCGGACATTCCGGGCTTTTCGTCGAGATCCTGATAGATCTCGCTGCCCATGCGCGCGATCATATCGAGCGTGTACTGCTTTTCCCGCACGAGATCGTAGATCGAGCCGTGCTTATCAAACATATATTTGTTGTAAAGGTCGAGATTGACGAACGTGCAGTAGAGCGTGCCGAGGGTCATCGTCGAAATATCGCCGACGAGCCAGTAGAGGCGGTTGCCGGGATTCATCGCCTTGATATAGTCGCCCGCCCAGTAGGAGGCGTTCGGGTCGATGAGTCCGTCGGCGCCGTACGCGGACAAATCGTTCAGATCGAGAAGCAGATTCTTGAGCGCCATCTGCGTGTCGTAATACTGATAGCCCGCGAGGATATCGTAATCGGACGAGCCGGCGAGCAGCTGCGTGCCGATCGTCGTATCGAGCGATTTCATCGTCGTCGCGAGGGTCACGGGAATGATCTCGATCCCGAAGCGCGTTTCAACGGACTTGCGCGACTCGTAGAGCGCGTTCGAGACGGAGTCGCCGTTCATATCGTCGGCGAGTACGGAGCTCGTGATGACGTCGTAATAAAGCGCCATCGTGACCTCTTCGCCTCCGAAATTACAGTCGGGGAGACGGTCGGCGTATTCGGATTCCGGTTCTTTTTCCTTGTTATTGACCTCTTTTTTCGCGCAAGCGGAAAAAACGGTCAGCAAAAGAACGAGTGTGAGCAGAAACGAAATGCTTTTGACGTTCATAATTGCCCTTCTTTCCATTTATTCAAGTTCATTATATCAATGAATTCGTGAAATAAATAGAGCAAAACGCAAGAATTTCGTTCAAAAAAGCAAGATTTGAGAAAAAGAAAAGACCTTCTCCCGCGGGAGAAGGTGGACCACGAAGTGGAGGATGAGGAGAGCAAGAAACGTGTCACCTCATCAGTCGCACTTCGTGCGCCAGCTTCCCCTGAGGGGAAGCCGAGGCGTGTACGGTCGTCGTGCGCGTACCGCGCGTGAGTCGACCCCTACGGCGTTTGTGCAAACAACGCGGATAGTGTTTGCCTCCCTTTGCACAAGGGAGGCGCCGGCTTATTTCAACTTTGCGATCAGTTCGTCAAAGGTCAGTTTCCACGCGGAACCCTTCTTCTTCATCGTGGATGCGACGGTTTTGGAGGTCAGATCGCGGAACGTGTGCGTGATCTCCATCATCTGCTCCGACCACGCGTAGCAGAAGTCCGTCATGATCGAATCGTGAATGAGGTCGATCATCTCGGCGCTGTCCTCGTCGCGCGTGTACTTGTATTTGAGCGCCTCGTCAAAATAGACGGGAAGAACGTTTTTGTTCGCGTACGCGGACATCGCTTCGAGAACGTAAACGGAAGCGAGAACGTGCTCGCTCGATGCGTTGATGCCGAAGATCGGGATCGTATCGTGCGAGGTCGTGTAGTATTCCTTCTGATTTGCGCTGTAATGCGGCAGGGGAACGACGCCGTAATCGCTCTGCATTTCACGGAGTCTGCTCGTGTAGGAGAGGCGGCTCGGTACGAAGAGAGCGTTTCCGGGGCTGAAGCAGCGCATCAGATCGTCCTCGGCGTAGAGTGCCTGCGCGTATCTGACGGTCAGGGAGTTCGGATCTTCCTTCAGCTCGCCGACTTTCGACATCATCGCGACGTTTTCGGGCGTGTCGAGCGCGAATTCGAGCGTGCCGTCGCTGTAAGTACGCGTTACTTTGACGCCCGCGCCGAGCATAAGTCCCTCGACGACGGATCCCCAGTAGGACGCGAATCCGACGATATCGCCCTCGGACATACCGGTTTTGTCGTCAACGTCCTGATAAATTTCCGCGCTCATCTGCATCACGAGGTCGATCGTGAATTCGTAATTCCGGACGAGATCGTAGATCGAGCCGTGCTTTTCGAGCATATATTTGTTGTAGAGGTCGAGGTTGACGAACGTGCAGTAGAGCGTGCCGACCGTCATATAGGAAATATCGCCGATCAGCCAGTAAAGCTTGCTGCCGGGATTCATCGCTTTGACGTAGTCGTCCGCCCAGTAGGGCGCCGTGAGGTCGATGAGCCCGTCCGCTCCGTATCCGGAGAGGTCGTTGAGATCAAGCAGGCAGTCCTTGATCGCGAGGTCGGTGTCGTAGTATTCCCACGCGCCGAGAATGTCGTAATCGGAAGTGCCGGCAAGGAGCTTCGTGCCGATCATCGCTTCGAGCGACGTCGGGGTCGACGCAAGGGAAAGGACTTCGACTTCAACGCCGAAGCGTTCTTCGACGGTTTTCTCGTTTTCGTAAGTCTTGACCTGCACGGCGTCGCCGTTTATGTCGTCTGCCGTGATCGAATCGCGGATCTCGTCGAAATAGGTTGCGATCACGACCTGCTCGCCGTCGAAATCGTGATCGGGCAGGTGATCGGCGAATTCGGACGTGTCGACAGTCGGATCGTTCTTTTTGCCGTCGTTTGCTTTCGCGCAGCCGGCAAGCGAACCGATGAGAGCAGTCAAAACGAGCAGAAACGCGATGATTTTGCGATTCATAGATTCCCCCTGATTATTTTACTTCAAAACCAAGTTCTTCAAGTGCGTTTTTCAATCCTGATAAAAGCATACGTGCGGTAATCCGAAAAAGAGACGCAAATTCCGCGTTCGTTTTGCTGAACCGTTACCGCTTTGTTGGACGCTGACACTTCCGCTTTGGAAACGGACACCGGCAGCGGAATCGTCCAGGAATCAACGTCCGAAACTTCACGGAACAACAGCAGGTATTTCGGAATTCCGTCTTGGGAAATGGAAAATCCGGTCAAACTTCTTCCGCTCGGCATCTCTCCGATCGGTTGAACGTCAGCACCGATCAGTTCTTTCCGGCAGGATTTCCAAACCGGCAGCACACGTTCCAATTCTTTTCTTCGCCGATCGGAAAGAAATTGCATTTCCATCCAAAAAAGCGGATTGGAAAGCATAACCGAGGCAAACAGATAGTCCATATCGTACAAAATCGGCGAAAATGGGTCGTCCGGCGCATAACTTTCCGGGAAAAGATCCGGATTTACTACCTCAAACTGAAATTTAGAGGTTGGGATATACGTTCCGATCGTCCACAGATTTCGAAGCACCCGGTGCGGAAAATAGTTTCCGCTGCGCAAATAACGGTTTTCCGCAAAAACCGTCCCGTATTGCTTTCCGCAAAGATAATTGAGACGAGCATTGCGTGTCACGTCCAATTGTACCGCAGCGTCCGGTCCAAAGGAATAGATCGCCTGCAATAATTTAAGGAACCGATCGCGATCCGTATCGGACATGATCCAAAACATATCGAGCTTGAAAAAGCGGATGCCCCATTCCGCGTATGCCTTGTGCAATACGGCAGCGTCGCGCTCCAACTGAGCAAATCCGTCGTGGCTGTCCGGAGCAAACCACATTCCGACACGAATTCCTTTTTGCTGCGCATAATCGGTAATTTCCCGCATACCCTCCGGAAATCTGGTTTTGTCCAATTCCCAAAAATCACCGAGAAATTCCCGACGTCCCTGTGCGTCACGCCGTGTCAGGTCATCGGTTCTGCCGACCTGCCAACCGTCGTCGATCTGTACGACGTCCACACCGATTTCCCCGGCAGAATCAATTTCCTTCCGGATGAAATCACGGCAAACGCGGGCAAAGCCGTTGCAGTCGCCCCAGGTATTGGACATACTGATCAGATCGACAGACCGACGAGCGTGCCGGTAATAAGCTCTGCAGAGTGCTTCGCATTCTCCGATTTTGCAAAAACCGACCGCGAGACCGTTACCGCCGTTCTTTAGCTGCACCACGCCTTTTTTTATCGTCAGCTCAGAGGTCTGATAATCCGGAGTTTCGGAAATGAGGACGATCGCTTCTCCGTTCTGAACGTTTTTCAGGAAAAACAAATCCCCTTTTTGCGAAAGAAGATTTCTTGCGAACAAATGAACGGTCGTTTCCTGCGTAAGCCTGTCGTTGACGTCGGTAAAAGCCGACAATTTCACAACGGTGAGCGTCCAATGTTCTCCCGATAACGTGAGCAGATCTTTTTCTCCGAAGTCCGGAAAAAACAGAAGTGATAAATCTTCCCAAAAACAATAATGACGTGTTCCGTCGGATCCGGAAACGGTCAATTCCGTGAACGGCTCCGAAAGACCCGCCCTGTCCGAAGTTGCTTTTGTAACACGTTCCGCATCCGGAAACTGCATAGAAAACCGATCGTTTTGAACGGTTAATATCCCATTATCCACAGAAAAGCGGATCTCCGCGTTCTCTTCCCGTGCCATTTTCGGCTCCTCTCTTCCGTTTTTGGATCAGAATTTTACTTCAAAACCGAGTTCTTCGATCGCGTCTTTTGCCGTTTTTTCGTCGCAGGAAGCGGCGTCAAAGGACGCTTTTTTCTCTTCAAGACTGACTTCAATTCCCGTGCAGCCGATGGATTCGAGCTTTTTGGTAACGCGCTTGACGCATCCCATGCACATCATACCTTCGATATTCAGAGTCGTTTTCATATTTTTCACCTTATTTGAGATTGTTTTTCAAAAATTCTTCGAGCTGCGCGCGCGTGTGCATCGACGGGATCGCGCCCTTCTCCTGTACGGTCAGTGCGCCCATACCGTTCGCGAAGACGACCGCGTCGTAAAGATCCTTGCCTTCCGTCAGAGCGACGGCGAGCGCGCCGTTGAAGCTGTCGCCCGCGCCGACCGTGTCAACGGCGTGCGATTTGAACGGCGGGACGCTCGTTTTGAGGGCAGGGGACGCGATATAAGCGCCGCGCGAGCCGAGCGTCGCGATCACGGCGCCGACGCCGCTCTTGAGGAGCGCGTCCGCGGCGACCGCCACCTGTTCGTCCGTGTCGGTGGGGAGTCCCGTCAGAACGGCGAGCTCCGTCTCGTTCGGGGTGATATAATCGACGAGCGAGAGGGCTTCGGGATCCATTTTTGCCGCCGGAGCGGGGTTCAGCAGCACTTTCGTGCCGTATTTATGGCATCTGCGCACGACTTCTTCGATGACGTCCATGCGCATTTCGAACTGCATCACGACGATCTCGGCGTCTCGGATCGCGTCGTCGACCCGGTCGAGCTCTTCAAAGCCGAAGGTCATATTCGCCGAAAGGATGACGACGATCTGATTCTGACCCGATTTGTCGATCTGGATCTGCGACTGCGCCGTCGGCAGTTTGCTCGTGAAAACGCGGTCGGATTTGATATTTTCTTCCTTGAGGATCTTTCTGAACGTGTCGCCCGAGGCGTCCGCGCCGAGCATACCGATCATTTCGACGTCACCGCCGAGGCGCGCCGCCGCGACGCACTGGTTAGCGCCCTTGCCGCCGGGGAAATTTTCGATCGTATAGCCGATCACGCTTTGACCCGGCGCGGGGAAATTGTCCATCGTCGCCACGTTGTCCATGACGAACGAGCCGATGACAGTTATTTTAGACATAAATTATACCTCCGAATCGCGATTGATCACGATCGTTTCGCCCGGTTCGATCACGTAGGGCGACTTTTCGACGTTGAACCAGATCTTTTGGGACGTCGGGTTCGTGACGATATTGCCGTCGACGGAATAGACGAGCGAGCGGTACGCGTTGACGTAATCGTAGATCTCGATGTTCGTCGCGTACCAGATATCGTCGTGTCCGCCCATCATTTCGGCGAATTTTTCGATCATGTCCCAGTTGTTGCTCTCTTCGAATTCGTAGGAGTGACCCCAGAGATAGAACATTTTCGGCGCGTTGCCCGGCTTCAGATCGAGAAATTTCTGTCCGTAAGCGAAAAGATTCGGGCTGGCGTGGCGGCAGGTCGTTTCGAGCTTCAGCCACTGGCGCTTCGTCTGCGGGATCTTGAAATCGCCCGTTTCGATCGTCGTTCTCGCGTATGCGACTCCGCACACGTCGAGCGCGTCGACGACGTCGTCGGAGGTCGTGCCGTAGGGGTACGCCATGCCGCGCACGATCCTGCCGAACTGCTTTTCAAGCAGGTGACGGTCGGTCACGATCTCGTATGCGACGACCGGCTGCGCGAGTTTCTCGAGGGACGGGTGGTTTTTCGCGTGGATCGCGACTTCCATACCGCTGTCGGCGTAGACCTCGATCGCCTGCTCGTAGGACATGATGCGGTGGACGTTGCCCTCCTTGTAGACCGTTCCGGGCTTCTTCCATCTGCCGCTGTTCAGGTTGAACGTGCCCTTGAGGCCGTTCTTCTTCATGATTTCGATGAGTCTGATATCCTGCTCGACGCCGTCGTCGTAGCTCATCGTGAAGGCCTTCAGGCGTCCGCCGGGGAATCTCATAAACGTGGTGTTTGACATAATTTTACCTCCGAATTTATGTAGTATGGTGTATTATCCGTATATAATGGGGTCTTTGAATTCCGTCTCCGGGGGAAGCGGAGCGCTCATTTTGCGCACCGTGCGCATCCAGTCGAAGAGTTCTTTGTTCTGATACGTCGGATCCCAGCTGTTGTGACCCGTTTCGGGGTAGATCGTCAGCGTTGCGTCGACGCCGTTCTTGACGGCTCTTTCGACCATCCGGATGCTCTCTTCGGTCGCGACCGTACGGTCGCTGCCGCCGTGGAAGGCGCGCACGACGGTCGTTTTGAGTCTTGTCGTGTTCCAAGCCATTCCCCCGCCGCAGATCGGGATGATCACGGCGAAGGCGTCCGGCATCGAAATCGCCAGCTGCCACGTGCCGTAGCCGCCCATACTGTTGCCGACGCAATAGACGCGTTCGGGGTCGGTGCGCGGGTCCTTGCGGACGTGTTCGACGAGGGATTTGAGTTTTTCGTGGCAGTCGATCCACGTGTCTACGCTGCAGAGCGGCGCGAAGACCTGATAATGCGAAAGATCCGCCGTTTTGAAGATGGAGTTATTCGAGAGGGCTTTGGCGCTCGTTCCGCGCGTTCCGGAGCCGTGCAGGAAGATGATCGTCGGGGCGCGTTTTTCGCCCTCTTCGAAGACCTCGCAGGGCTTGTAGACGCATTTGAGACCCTCTTTGGTGATGAAAACGGTGCGGTTTTCCGAATTTTCGCCGTGAACCCGTCTTTTGAATACTTTTCCGAGTTTTTCCATGTTGTTCACCTGTTTCTGTATGATGTTTGGGTAAGTAAGGCTTCCCCCGGTGGGGAAGCTGTCGCCGAAGGCAAACGATTTCACGTCACCGAGGCGAGGCCGCAGCCCGCGGCGACGAATACGATCGCGATCACGATGACCAGAAGCTTTCCGAAAGGCTTCAGATACGATCTCCCGCGCAAAATCTGCGTGCCGAACAAAAGGCATACCGACGAAACACCGAGGAAGATCATGCTCATACCGATCACCTGCACAATGCCGGTCCCGACGCCGAGCAATTTCTGCGAATCGGTCGTCAGCTGCATGATCGCGTAGGCGGCGGATCCGCCGAAGAGGTGGAAAATGAAGGGAAGCGTCAGATTTTCGGACAATCGCGCCGTCAAAAGGATGCAGAATTCCGCGATCAGCGCGGGGATCAGCAGATAAAGATCAAAATAGAGGATCGCGTAAAGCGCGGAAAGAAGAAAATAGAACGCCGCCTTATTGCCGAGAAATTTCAGCTGATAAGCAAGACAGCCGTCGAAAAGGAGCGTGCGGAAGACGGCGGTCAGAAGGAGAAACAGAGGGATCCAGAGCGCCTTCGGGGCGGGGGAGAGATCGTAAAGATGGAACGAGGTCTCGGCAAGTCCCGGCGCTATCAAGTGTGAAAAGAGGATCGCGGGGATCGCGAGCAGGAT
>JAZLHQ010000016.1:0-2698 GCA_045616925.1 Eubacteriales bacterium
CGGAGCGTCTCCGTTCTCCGGATGGACGGCAGGCGGGTCGACCGCGTGCTTCTGACGAAAAACAAAAGCATGGAATAACGCGCAATAACATATGCAGCAGGAGGTCGAAGCCGAAATGGGCGAAACGCAGGTCGCCGCGCAGGCAAGACTTATGTCGCAGGCGATGAGAAAACTGACGAGCGCGATCTCAAAGACGAGCTGCCTCGTTATCTTCATCAACCAGCTTCGTATGAAGGTCGGCGTGATGTACGGCAACCCCGAAGTGACCGCCGGCGGCGGCGCTCTGAAATATTACGCTTCCGTTCGTATCGACGTCAGAAAGAGCGAAGTGCTCAAGAACGGCGACCAGGCGTACGGCAACCACGTGCGCTGCAAGGTCGTGAAGAACAAGGTCGCGCCGCCCTTCAAGACGGCTGAATTCGACCTCATTTACGGCAAAGGCATCTGCAAGGTCGGCGAGATCGTGGATCTCGCGGTCCTTTACGACATCATCGAGAAGTCGGGCGCGTGGTTCTCCTACGGCGGCGTGCGCATCGCGCAGGGAAGAGAGAAAGCGAAGGCGTACCTCGAGGAGCATCCGGACGTGATGAAGGAGATCGAGGACAAGATCCGCGCCGTCAAGGACGAGGATCTTGACAAGGAGAGCGACAACGAGCTTCTCCTCGACGATCCCGAGAATGTCAATTTCGATTTGGGGGAATAAGCGCCGGGCGAGAAGAAAAACGACTTGCCTTCCCCAGCGGGGAAGGTGTCAGCCAACGGCTGACGGATGAGGAGAGCAAGAAACGTGACACCCCATCAGACGCACTCCGTGCGCCAGCTTCCCCTGAGGGGAAGCCGAGAAAAAACTTGCCTTCCCCAGCAGGGAAGGCAAACATTCAACAATCATCACCTTTTGCAGGAGTACAAATGGCAAACACAAAGAAAAAAATCGCAGAAGAATACGGCGAAAACAGTATCGTCCAATTAAAAGGCAAGGACAGAGTACGTCTGCGCCCCGCGGTCATCTTCGGCTCCGACGCCCTCGACGGCTGCGAACATTCCTTCTTTGAGATCCTCTCCAACTCCGTCGACGAGGCAAGAGAGGGCTTTGGCGATACCATCCGCATCAGCGTCAGCAAGGATTTCGTCATCACCGTCGAGGACGACGGCAGAGGTATCCCCCTCGGCTACAACGAACGCGAGCAGAATTACAACTGGTACCTCATTTTCTGCGAGCTTTACGCCGGCGGCAAGTACGACAACAACAGCGACGGCGGCGCTTACGAGTACTCCCTCGGCCTTAACGGCCTCGGCGCCTGCGCGACGCAGTACAGCTCCGAATTCATGCACGTCTCTTCGTACAGCGGCGGAAAACTGAGCGAAATGCAGTTCAAAAAGGGCGATCCCGACGGCGAACTCACCGTCTCCGACCTCCCGCGCGGAAAAGGCAAGAAAACCGGTACGATCATCACCTGGCGCCCCGACCTCGAGGTCTTCAAGGCGATCGACATCCCGCGATCCTATTTCGACGAGACGCTCAAGCGTCAGTCCGTCGTCAACGCGGGCATCCATTTCGATCTCAGATACGAGGAAGCGGACGGGCAGATCTTCGAGCAGTCCTATTACTACCCGAACGGCATCGCCGACCGCGTCAAGGAGTTATCCGAGGTCTGCGTCATCTCGACGCCGAAGGACGAGGAGAGCGGCGACAACGCAAACGAACTCAATATCGGCAGATTCGAGACCGAGACCGCAGGCCGCGACCGCGAAGATCTGCCGATGTACAAGTTAAAGATGGAATTCGCGTTCACGTTCGTGCGCAAAAGCACCGTCCCGCTCGAATATTATCACAACTCGAGCTGGCTGCAGAACGGCGGCTCGCCCGACCTCGCCGTTAAGAGCGCGTTCGCGTTCTCGTTCGACAAATATATCAAAAACACCAACAAATACAAGAAAAACGAGTCCCGCGTCGTGTTCGCGGACATCGACGAATCGCTGATCCTCGTCACGAACAGCTTCTCGACGCAGACGAGCTACGCAAACCAGACGAAAATGGCGATCACGAACAGTTTTATCCGTTCCGCGATGACCGAATTCATCAAGCATTCGCTTGAAGTGTGGTTCGCCGAGAATCCCGACGCCGCCGACAAGGCGTGCGCGATGATCCTCGTCAACAAGAGAAGCCGCGAGAGCGCCGAGGCGACGCGCCTCGACGTGCGCAAGAAATTGTCCGGCAACACGGACGTGTCGAACCGTGTCGAAAAATTCGTCGGCTGCCGCTCGAAGGACGCGAACAAGCGCGAGCTTTACATCGTCGAGGGCGATTCCGCCTGCACGTCCTGCAAGCTCGGCAGATCCGCCGAATTCCAGGCGATCATGCCCGTCCGAGGCAAGACGCTCAACTGTCTGAAGGCGACCTACGACCGCATCCTCAAGAGCGAGATCATCACGGATCTTCTGAAAGTCATCGGCTGCGGCATCGAGATCCGCGGCAGCAAGGGCAGGGACGAGAATTTCGACATCTCGACGCTCAAATGGAACAAGATCATCATCTGCACGGATGCCGACGAAGACGGCTATCAGATCCGCGCGCTGCTTCTGACGCTCTTTTACCGGCTCCTGCCGTCGCTTCTCAAAGAAGGCAAGATCTATATCGCGGAATCGCCGCTCTTTGAGATCACGACCTCGAAGGACGACATCTATTTTGCCTACAACG
>JAZLHQ010000017.1:0-4555 GCA_045616925.1 Eubacteriales bacterium
CGGCTTCGGCATGGGCATCACCCGTATGCTTCCCGCCGTCGAGATGCCCGAAAGAGACGACGCGCCGGCGCTTTATATCGCCTCGATGGGTGTGAACGCGCAGAAATTCGCCGCGGGACTCGCCGCGAAACTGCGCGCAAAGGGTATTTACGTCGAATACGACCTTCTCGGACGTTCTCTGAAAGCGCAGATGAAGTACGCGAACAAATTGAAGGCGCATAAGGCGCTTATGCTTGGCGATAATGAGATCGAATCGGGCAAAGCGCAGCTGCGCAATATGGACGACGGAACGCAGACCGAAGTCACGCTTTCCGATCTTGAAAATCAATTCTGAATCCGATAAGAAAAACGCCGCACTGCCGTGCGGCGTTTTTTTGTTTGACTTTATTCCGTCCGGAGCGCGATGACGGGATCCTTCTTCGCCGCGAGCGAGGAGGGAAGCAGTCCCGCGATGAACGTCAGGAGCATACTCAGAACGATCAGGAGGTAGCCGTAAGGCGGCAGGACCGCTCCGAGCGACTGGATGTCCGTCAGTTTGCGGACGATGATGTTGATCGGAATGCAGAGCAGAAGCGTGAGCCCGATACCGATGACGCCCGCGCCGAAGCCGACGATGAGCGTTTCCGCGTTGAAGACGCGGGAAATATCGCGCTTGGAGGCGCCGATCGCGCGCAGGATACCGATCTCCTTCGTGCGTTCAAGCACGGAGATATAGGTGATGATGCCGATCATGATCGAAGAAACGACGAGGGAGATCGAAACGAAGCCGATCAGAACGATCGAGATCGCGTCGATGATCGTCGTCACGGAGTGCATGATCAGAGCGACGATGTCGGTGTAGGTGATCTCGTCGTCCTTCTCAACGCCCTTGTTGTAGCTGCTGATGAAGTCGGCGATGACGTCCTTGTT
Organism: Eubacteriales bacterium; assembly: GCA_045616925.1. Lineage (GTDB taxonomy): Bacteria > Bacillota > Clostridia > Oscillospirales > CAG-272 > JAZLHQ01. The sequence continues at coordinate 910 of JAZLHQ010000017.1, forward strand.
CTCGAAGTCGATGGGGTAAATGCTGATGCGGTCGGGCGAATCGGGATTGCAGTAGCCGAATCTCTCGAGCTGATCCTCGAAGGAAACGTCCGAAACCGTGTCGGGCATGTGATTTTCGTAAAGATTTACGAGATCCGCTTCGGTGAGCGTCGTGAGGTACTGATCGAACGCGGCGGCGACCTTCTTGGCTTTCACGTCTGCCGTGACCATCGAAGAATACTGTGCGTACGTCTCGCGAGCCTGTTTGTCGACGACGGAATCAAAGAGCGCGTCGAGCTCGCCGTCGGGAAGGCCCTGCAGGTAGGAGGCGATCGCCGTCTGATCCATTTCCGTGGACTGCGACCATACGGTCGTGATATAGCCGATCTCGCCGAGGCGTCTGATGGCGGGGACCGAAGGATCGGTGATCGACGCGAAAACGGCGCTCGTGATCTGCGCTTTGATCCCCGCGAGTTCTTCCTCGGAGGGCGTGTTTTCGATCTCGGTGATCGACTTTTTCGCCGTTTCGGCGTAGTTTTCGACGATCATTTCGCTCATCGTCGTGCGTAGAAGCATCAGAAGATCGTCTTTGGAATATTCGGAGAGCATCGAAACGACCATTTCCTTGCTGTATCCGAGCTGCTCGGCGAAATTGTCGGCGATCGTCTTGACGATCTCTTCGGCGGTGAAGTCTTCGTATTCCTTCAAGAATCCGGAGATCATGGTTTCAACGTATTCGTCCGACGGCGTCGTGACGATCTTAAGGTAAAGAGCCGCTTTGTCGGCGTCGCTGAGGGATTTTGCGTAGTCAAGGAAGCTTGCAGCCTTTTCGCCGTCCGTCGGATCGTTTTCCTCGGTCACGACGAAGGGAAGACCCGTCAGAACGTTGACGTTCTCGTTTGCGGGATCGAGCTGCGCCTTGACGACGCCGCTGTTCATAACGCCGTCGAGATAGTACTGCGTAAGCTTCTTCGTGTAGCAGAGCGAGCCGTTCAGCGCGGTCGAGGTCGCGTCCTCATTGGGACGGATGATGCCGCAGATCTTCAGGTCAAGTCCCGAAGAGATCACGGAATTGAGAAGTCCATCGTTTCCGGAAACGTCGACCCAGAGGCCGGACGTTTCGTCGTACTGATAGTAAGCGGTCGGCAGGACGAACTTGAGCGGGATCTCGCAGATCTCCTCGTAGGTCCATTTCTGACCCGTGACGTCGTTCATTTCCTCCGCCTTGCCGGAGAGCGCCTGCATCATCGAATTGATGAGGTCGTCGCGGTCGGTAAGACCCAGAGAGAAGAGCGTGATGTCGGAGATCTCGTTGCGGCTGTTGAGCACGAGCACGATCTCGTTCATTTCTTTCGGCCACGAGCCGTAGATGAGGTCGTATTCGTCGGTGATCAGCGAGCAGATCTCGTCGCTGTCGGGCTCCGTCATCAGTTCCTCGAACACGGAATTGCCGGAAGAGGACGAACTCGACAAAAACGACGTATAGGAGGACGAAAATCCGCTGTTGCCCATCATGGAATTCATAAGATCCATGAAATCGGACTTGGAATAATTGCCCTTGCTGTCCTTCGCGTAGACGTTGAGGTCGATGTTGTAGCCGTACTGCAGGGAAGTGATCGAATCCTTGATCCCGTCGTAGTGTTCTTCGATATAAGTCTTGAACTTTCCGAGGTTGTTCTTTTTCGTTTCCGTTGTCAAAAGGCTCTTCATCATACGGAACATGATCGGGTTGGCGTAAACCGCGTCCGTGCCGTGTTCTTCGGTGCCTTCGGGCGTGACGCCCATCATCGAGGTCATCAGAGCGCCCATATCGGCGGTCTCGCCCTCGATCACGATCGGGTAGGAGGCGAGCGTATCCTTCTGCACGGAATCGATATAAAGCTCGATACCGTTCGAGAGCGCGAGGATCAGCGCGATGCCGATGATACCGATACTGCCGGCGAACGACGTCAGGATCGTTCTGCCTTTTTTGGTCAGAAGGTTGTTGAAGGAGAGGGAAAGCGCGGTCCAAAGACTCATGGACGGCTTCTTTTCCTTCTTTTCCTTTTTGCCCTTCTTGCTTTCTTTCTGATTTTTCGCTTTCTTGTCCGTGCCGCTCTTGGCTTTTCCGTCCTTTTTGACGACGGGAATGACGCCGTCGAAGGGATCGGAGTCGCCGGTCAGAAGACCGTCCTTGAGGCGCACGATGCGCGTAGAATACGCTTCGGCGAGCTCGGGATTGTGCGTGACCATGATGATCAGCTTATCCTTCGAGATCTCTTTCAAAAGCTCCATAATCTGCACGCTCGTCTGAGAATCGAGCGCGCCGGTCGGTTCGTCCGCGAGCAGGATATCGGGGTTGTTGACGAGCGCGCGCGCGATCGCGACGCGCTGCATCTGTCCGCCGGACATCTGCGCGGGCTTTTTGTGGATCTGATCCTTGAGCCCGACGCGTTCAAGCACCTCGATCGCTCTCTGACGGCGCTCCTGCTTGGAGATGCCGGAGAGCGTCAGCGCAAGCTCGACGTTCGACAAAACGGTCTGATGCGGGATCAGATTGTAGCTCTGGAAGACGAAACCGATCCTGTGGTTTCTGTAATTGTCCCAGTCGCTGTCCTTGAAATCCTGCGTCGATTTTCCGTTGATGATCAGATTGCCGGAAGTATAGTGGTCAAGTCCGCCGATCAGATTCAGAAGCGTCGTTTTGCCGCAGCCGGAAGGGCCGAGGATCGAAACGAATTCACTGTCGCGGAACTTGAGCGAAATTCCCTGTAAAGCGGTGACGGAGGTATCGCCGGTGACGTACACCTTCTTTACGTTTTCAAGAATTAACATCGAAAATCTTTCCTTTCAATGGGATTAATAGTAGATACCGAACATTATAGACGATAAATATAAACACATTATAAACATATATGCAAATATTTGGTTAAATTTTTCACGGCACGCCCGCAAATCGTTTGGCGGGACTTGACAAACCGGGTTTTGTGGGGTATAATGGAACATATTGCAAAAAGATGGGAGATAATGATGAATTATCTGTTTTTTGATATAGAGGGCGCGAACAGCTACGGCGGGATCAGCAAGATCTGCAGCTTCGGCTACGTTCTGACGGACGAAAATCTTGAAGTCCTCGACCGTCTCGACATCCTCGTCAACCCGCGCTCCCGCTTCAATCTGGGGCCGAACATCAAGCTCGCCTACGAGAAGGACGAGTTCAAGGCAGCGGGCGATTTCACCGTCCATTACAACGAGATCAGAAACCTTCTGACGCTTCCCGACACGAAAGTGCTCGGCTTTGCCGTCGATAACGATATCAAATACGTCAGAGACGAGTGCAGACGCTACGATCGGGAAATGTTCACGCTCGATTATTACGACGTGCAGCGCATGATCCGCGAGAAATTCGCGCTCGACAATCAGCCGGGACTCCCGCGCGCCTGCGAAATGCTCTCGATCGAATTCGATCAGGAGATCCACAAGAGCGACGACGACGCCTATATGACGATGGCGGTTCTCAAGGCGCTCTGCGAAAAATACGGCAAGACCGTCGAAGAAATGATCGACGACTGCAAGTCCTGCAAAGGACATCTTGAAAACGGACAGTTCCGTTGGCTCGACGCCGCTCCGAAAACGGAAAAAGAGATCGCGAAGCGCGCCGACCGCATCACGGGCGAAAACGGCAATC
>JAZLHQ010000018.1:0-4936 GCA_045616925.1 Eubacteriales bacterium
ATAAACGCGCCGAGCAGGAGCAAAATGCTTCCCGACGCAATCATCAGAACGATCCAGAGACCCGCGTTCGCGGTATCACCCAGCACGGGAGGCGGATCGTCTCCGCCGATCGAGTTCGTGATCTGGAACGCGTCCTGCGCGTATTCGACCGTGACCGTGTATCCGTCCGGCACGACGGTCTCAATGACCGCCCACGTGTACGAGCCGTTCGTGTCCCACGTATAAGTCCAGTTGTTTTCGGAAGATAAAGTTACCGTTTCAAAAAGAACGCCGTTCCGGTAGATTGTCGCCTCGATGGAGGCGGGACGCTTCTTGTTTTTCTTTTTGCCTTCCTTCCAAAGCTTCGTGACCGTCAGTTTTTCTCCCGTGGGGAACGATTTGCCCGGTTTCGGGAGCGCGCTTACCTCGTAGATCCATTTCCCGTCCTCACCGACCTCGGGTGCGGCGATCAGGAAGGGCGCGAAGCCGGAAACGTTCTGCCCGATATCGTTTCCCGTCCAGCGAACAAGGTAAAGTCCGACGGGAAGATCCTTAAAGGATACGACGCCGTTTGCGTCCGTCGGAAGCGTTTCCTTCGGCGCGATCGCGTCAGCCTGCACGTAGTTTACGAGAGTCGAGCACAAAAGATCCCACTCGTCCTTCGCTTTGAGTCCGTTGATCACGATCGGATAGTCCTTGAAATCCTTTGCGGGCGAGTAGCAAAAATCCTTGTCAACGTCTGCGACCTGATAGATCTCGATCTCAAGACATTCGTACAGGATATCTCCCGTTTTGTAGGTCAGCGTGACCGTACAGGTCTTCATGACGTCAATGGGCTCGACGGCGTCGGCGGTCGACAAAGCCCGGACGGACTGCGCGCCGCTGAACACGAGCGTTATGAGGCATAATACGGCAAAAATCCGTACGTTCCATTTACGTTTCATCATTCATTTCCTTTGCAAGCAAACTGTCAATGTTGACTTTTTTCTGCGGCTTCCTCAGCATTACGGCAAGGAACAGGAGGAAGAGCAGCGGGATCGCGAGAAACAGCGAAACGATCAGCTGATCGACGATCACCGCTTCGGAGACGACTCCCGTCACCGCGTTGTGCGATTCGACGCGATGCCCGCGCACGAGAAGTCTGTGGGTGTTGATCCCGTATGGCGTGCAGGTGACGAGCGTGCAGTAATCCTTCCCTTCCGAGATCAGAAGAGAGGACGTTTCGTCGGGCAGAACCGTCAGGATCTGATCGACTTCGTAGATCAGATCGTCCCCGAGGATCGAGAGACTGAAGGTGTCGCCCTCTCTGAGAACGTCGAGATCCGTGAATAGCTTTGCGCACGGCAGTCCGCGGTGTCCGGAGATCACCGAGTGCGTATTCTCACCGCCGACCGGCAGAGACGACCATTCGAGGTGCCCGAGCGCGATCTGCAGAATGCCGTCGTCCGTCCCGTGATAGAGCGGAAGAGTGACGCCGAGCTTGGCGATCTCGACGTAGCCCATAACTCCGGTTCCCGACGGATCGAGCAGTTTTTCGTACTTTTCCCTGCGCTCTTCGTCAAGCGTATAGGCGCTGCGGCGCAGGTAAATTTCTTTGTTGTACGCGTTCGCTTCCGCGATCATGCGGTCGTGCGTTTCGTCGTCGAGTACCGACATTTCCTTGACGTACGAGTTGATCGCGCGCGTTGCGTGCTTTTGGTTCCAGTAATTGCTGAACGTCGGATACAACAGTAGGGACAAACTTAAGATCGCTATGAAAACGAGGATCTTGGTCATTTTTTTCATTTTCATATCTGAAGTTTCTCCTTGCGGCTGTATCGGAGGGAGCCGTGAGGCTCCCTCCGTGAAACGAATCAGCCTGCGTTATACATTCTCTTCTTGGTAACGAGAACGACCATAACGCCGACGAACACGATCGCGCTCAACGCGATCAGAAGAACGGTTCCCTTTCCGCCCGTTTCGGGAAGAACGGTACCGGACTTGTTTTCGACCTTTTGGGTCAGTTCACAGTCGGTCGTATTGGTGGTGTCGAGTTCTCCGCTGTCCTTATAGGATGCGGTGATCTCCACCTCGACGTCTGCGGTCAGAGGGTTGTAGCCTTCGGGAGCCGCGGTCTCTTTGAGGTAGTACTTGCCGCTGTCAAGTCCCGGGAAGGATGCGGCACCGTCTTCGTCGGTCTTGACGACTGTCGCATCATCGAAGCTCGAAACCCAGGAAACGGCCTTCGTAGAAGCGTCTGCCTTGTAGTAAACCTTGGAATTGCCGTCCATCTTATAGAGAACGAATTCCGCCTCGGCGAGTTTCTTTTCGGAGTCGCCGGTGCCGGTATATTTGTCGATCACGATCGCGAAATCGTAAACGTAAACGGTGATCTCGGGCGTTACCGCGGTCGTTTCATCGTAAGGATTGTTCGAATATTCGAGATAAACGGTGTTGGTCTCGACGTCGGTCTCGAGAGCGCCTGCGTTGAGGAGTGCGGAGTAGGTGATGACGATCTCGTCGCCGTCGTTATACTTGCGCACGGTCTCGGTGACGGCAGCATCGTCCTCGCCGGTGGTCACTTCTTCGGTCGCGAGCAGGTCGGGAATCTTGACCTCGAACGTGCAGGCGTCGCTTTCTTCGGTACCGGGGACGGTAACGACGAAGTCGTCTGCTGCAAGTTCTGCGGGAGCGCCCGTCTCGTCAACGCCGACGTAGACTTTGACGCTGGTCGCATCGAACGTAAGACCTTCGGTCATCACGTCGTGAACGATGAATTCGTACTTCGTGTAGGAAGTGGTGGTGGGGACCTTGGAGGTCAGTTTGAAGTCAACGACGGTACCGACGTCCTGCGCGGTGCCGAGACCTTCGCCGCCGTTGTTGCTGTCCGCTTCGACGATCACCTTGGTGATCGCGGGAGCGTCTGCCTTGACGTTCGCTTCACCGTCGGGATCGGCGTTCGTCAGAGCGAGCGCTGCGGTGACGGTCTGCTCTTTACCGTCGGTCGTGGTGGTCGTACCGAACACGAGATAGTAACCTGCTTCGGTGAGATCGATCTTGACGCTCTCCTCTCCTTCGGCTACGGTTCCGCTCGCGCTCGGTTCTTCCGGCAGATACGCTTGGAGCGCGTCCGCAAGAGCGCGGGTGTCGGCTGCGGTCAGTTCTGCCTTCGGCATAACGACGTAAGTATCGGGATCGGATGCGCTGACAGTCAGCGTGAAGTAGTTTTCAAGCACGCTCTTCGCGTTCTTGAAGAAGGGATTTTCCGCGCTGATGGAATAAGCGTACGCCTCTCCGCTGTAAACGAGGTCGAACAGCTTGTAGGCGTCGTAGGTGTTTCCGGCGATGGAAACGACGCTGCTCTGGTTCTTGACCGTGATGGAATACTGAGCGGCAGGCTCGTCTGCGGCAAAGACCGCAGATCCGATTGCAAGCGTCATAACGATCGCAAGCAGAAGGGAGATGATTTTGTTGCTCTTTTTCATTTTTTGTTCCCTTTCAAAATTTATTTTCATATTTTGATTACTGATGACGCGCGGAGCGTCTGCGGCGCACGGTCATGTAACCGAACGCCGTCAGAAGCACCGATATAAGGAGTACGAAGCCTATGACGTAGAGAAGAGTCGTTCCCTTCCCGCCCGTTGCCGGCAGTTCGTATCCGCATTCGTTGGTAAGCGCAAGCTCGAAGAGATCGTCGACCGCCTGATCGCGATACACGAGGTGAGGCTCGTTATCCAGATAGTAGCCTGCGGGCGGCGTGATCTCCACGATCGCGTAGACACTTTCAAGAAGACCTGACCACTCGATCGTACCGTAGGCGTTCGTCTTACTGACCGCCATCAGATAGTACGTCATTCCGTCGATCACGATCTGTGCGTCCGCGCCCTGACGCTTGTCTTCGGAGAGCAGATCGTCGGGATTCGGACTGTAAATGCCGAAGACCGCGCCCGGCAGGAGGATATCCGTTTCCTTCTTATCCGTCTTGCTGAGCAGAACGTCCCACACGTGACGGGCGTTGATCGCCGTCAGCGTGATATTCGTATCGTTGTGATACGTGAACGTGTACGTTTTCTCCGAAAGCACGTTGAGGGTGCTGAAGCGATAATCGTCGCCGGGATCGAGTTCGAGGATCGAATACGTCGTTCCGTCGACCCAGAAGGTATTGAGGTTCGCGCCCAAATCGTCCGAAATCAGACGCTGTGCCGCGGATTCTGTTTTGCCCTTGGGAACGGGGATCGTGACGTAATGATGCTCAATGCCGTTAAGAAGCGTTTCGATCTCGGTGCGGCTCGCACCTTCAAGCGCTTCCATACGCGTGCCTTTATAAATAAGGAAAGTAAAGTTCGTGTTCTCGGGGGCAGGATATGCCGCGGAGCCGAGAACGAGTTTCTTCTGCAGTTTCGGAACGCTGGGTACGCGGATACCGATGTTCGAAGGAGCCGCCTGCAGGGTCGCCTCACTGATCGTGTAGGAATAACCGAAGTTGTTCCAAGCGACCGTGCCGGGAACGGCCTTTTCGGGATCCGTTACCTTCGTCGTGAATTCGACTCTGACGTTCGCTCCGTCGGGAACGTTTGCAAGGCAGACTCTGATCGACCGTGCGCCTTCGGTTTCGGCAAAGGACTTCCAATACGCGGCGGCATTCCCTGCCCAGTCATCGACCGTAAACTCGGTTTTCGTCGTAAAGGATACCGTGTAATCCGTCGTTTCCGTTCCGTTGACATAGACGTGAACGTCGGGCTGATCCGCGAACGATACGCCGAACGCCGACGAACGGGGCACCGCATTCGAGAACGTGTTGTGGTCGTTAACCTCGGGAAGGTTATCGATCATCACGAGCTTCTGCGTGACGCCGTGTCCGCTCGGGACGTTCACCGTCATCGTGTAGCGGAACATACTCTCGGCACTGCTCAGCAGGATCCATTTCGAATCCATATCCGTACTTGCTTCGTTGCCGGTCTTGTTGCCGTTTTCATCG
>JAZLHQ010000019.1:0-2172 GCA_045616925.1 Eubacteriales bacterium
GAGGAGTCCCAAAGCGATGAAGAAGATCGCTGCGGGGATCCCCGCAAGGATCGCCCACAAAACGCAGAGGCTCCATTTCATACCGAGAAGGATCGCACAAAGGTACGTGAACGCGCTCTGCGCGATCGCCATCGGCAAAAGCGGGAGCATATAGGCTAAGACGTAATCGACGGGGCGCAAGGGCGTCGTATAGAGGCGCGCAAGCAGCGCTCCCTGCCGGTCTTTCGCCATCAAGGTCGACGAAAAGAGCGTCAGAAACGCGTAACCGAAGGTGGAAATGCCCGGCGTCAGGTGTTTGAGTTCGAAGAGTTCGACGGGGATATTTTTCTGGATCGCCGTCATCAGGAGCAAGAGAACGAGCGGGAATCCGAGTCCGAAAGCGAGCGTCAACGGGTCGCGCAGGATCTCCTTCGTATTGCGCGAGGCGAGCGCCCAAAAGCGTATCAACTTCACTTTACGACCGTTTTTCATCGTCTTTCGCCTCCTTTTTGTCCGAAACGAGGCGGATAAACGCCTTTTCGAGCGTTCTTTCGCCCGTTTTTTCAAGAAGCTCCGCCGTCGTTCCGACGGCTATCAGACGTCCGTTTTTCATAACGCCGATCCTGTCGGCGAGTTCCTCGGCTTCCTCCATATAGTGCGTGGTCAGAACGACGGTCACGCTTTTTTTGAGTTCTCTGACGAGATCCCAAAGCTCCGCTCTCGCGAGGACGTCGAGGCCGAGCGTCGGCTCGACAAGGAAAAGGATCTCGGGTTCGCAGATCCAAGCCATCGCGATGCTGAGTCTTCTCTGCCATCCGCCGGAAAGCTTTCCCGCGCGGCGGCCGTAAACTTCGTCAAGTCCGAATTTTTCGCCGATCTCGCGGATCATCTTCGCGCTTTCGTCCTTCGACAGTCCATGCGCGCCCGCCATCAGTTCGAGATTTTCGTACACGGAAAGCCCCTCTGCGACCGCGTTTTCCTGCGGGGAGATCGCGATCACGTTTTTGACGCCGTCGGGATCATTGAGAATACTGTGACCCGAAAGGCTCGCGTCGCCCTCCGTCGGGGCGACGAGGCAGGAGAGCATTTTGATCGTGGTCGTTTTGCCGGCGCCGTTCACGCCGAGCAGGGCGAAGAGTCCGCCGCGTCCGATCGTCAGACTGAGGTGACCGACGGCGGTCACTTCCTTATATTTTTTCGTGAGATCTCTGATCTCAATCGCCGTTTGTGTCATCGTTTCCCTCCTTCATTTGTGAAAGAACGCCGCGGTACGCGAGCGTCAGCATCTCCGAGATCGTTTCGTCGTCCCACGGCTGGTAGGACGTCGCGATCATCGTCGCGATCCCGTGCACGAAGACCCACATTTCGGCGTGTATATCGACGGCGGTCTTCTCGCTGACCGAAGCGTTGTCTCTGACCGTCTGCGCGTTTTCTTTGAATTCGTGATCCTGCAGACTCTTCTCTTCCGTCGTTTCCTTCGAGCGGTCGCGCATAAACAGGAGTCTGAAGAGTTCCGTTTCGTTTTTGGCGAAGTGTATATACGCGATACCGCTCGCCTTATAGGGCGGGTACTGCGAATTTCTGACCTCGTTTTCGACGAATTGCGTGTAATAACGGTCCGCGAGGCGTATGACCTCCGCTTTCAGTTCGCCGATCCCCTTGAAATTCGAGAAGATCGGCTGCGTCGAGCAGCCGAGTTCCTTGGCGATCCTTCGCACGCTGAGTGCGTCAAGTCCTTCGCGCCTTGCGATCGCAAGCGCTGCCGACGTGATCATTTCCTTTGTTACTTTTGCCTTCGGCGGCATAATTCCTCCATATATCGGTTGTTGTATAACTGATGTTATTTTATCACGATCGAAAGGATTTGTCAAGAGGGTTGGGGAGATTTTGACAAAAAACCGGCGGAAGTATGTTCGCTCAAACCCGTGGGCGAACAACGACACCTCCCTTTGCACAAGGGCGGCTTTCGGCGGGCGCAAAAAGGGGCTGTTAAAAAAGTCCCAACAAAAACACCCGAGAGGAATAACAAAACCTCGCGGGTGTTTTTCTGCAAAAAAAATGAGCAGACCTCTTACGAAATCTGCCCAAGTGTGGTATAATATTTTCGACCAAAAAAACAAATAACCACGAAAGGTATTATACCATGATTCAATTAAAAATTCCAGTAGATTTAGAAAAAATAATAGAAATAAC
>JAZLHQ010000020.1:0-3300 GCA_045616925.1 Eubacteriales bacterium
CATCCGCGTCAGACAGATGCCTTACAACGCGAACGGCAAGATCGACCGCGCGTGGCTCAAAAACAACTATCAAACGCTGTAAAAGGAGAAAAAAATGGAACAGCTCATCGAACTTCTCAACAATATCAAGCCGGGTGTCGACTTTACGAAAGAAAAGAATCTGATCAAGGACGGCATCATTACCTCGATGGAGATCGTGCGTCTCGTGATGGAGATCTCCGACGAATTCGACGTGGAGATCTCTCCCCTTGACGTCGTTCCGGAGAATTTTGCCTCCGCCGAGACGATCATGGCGCTCATCAATAAGCTTTCCGACGACGACTGATCATGTCCACCACGTATTATTACCTGATCGCCTTTATGAGCGCCGTGTTCATTCTCTATACGGCGCTTCCGAAGAAGATTAAGTGGACGGCGCTCTTCGTATCGGGTCTTGCGTTCGCGTATATGTTGAGCGGATTTCTCGTCCTCTATATGCTCCTGTCGGGACTTTCCGTTTACGGGATCGCGCTGCTCATCGGCGCCTACACGAAAAAGACTGACGCCGTGCGCAAATCGCTCCCGAAAGAGGAGAGAAAGGCGTATAAGGAGAAGGTCTCGAGGAACAAGAAATGGCTTTGCTTTCTCGCGATCGCGGTCAATTTCGGGATCCTGCTCGTTCTGAAATACGGCGCGTTCTTCGTCGATACGTTCAATACCGTCACGAGGCTTTCGCTCCCGCTTCCGAAATTCGCCGTTCCCCTCGGCATTTCGTACTATACCTTGCAGGCGACGGGTTACGTCGTCGACGTCTCGAGAGGCAAATACGAGGCGGACAAGAATCCCTTCCGGGTGCTTCTTTTCGTTTCGTACTTCCCGCAGCTGACGGAAGGCCCGATCGGCAGATACGATCTGCTCGCAAACCGACTTTACGAAGGGCATCCCTTCGATTATCACGATTTTACCTACGGTCTGCAGAAGGTGCTTTTCGGCGCCTTCAAGAAATTCGTGATCGCGGACCGCGCCAATATGCTCGTATCGACCGTCTTCAAGAACTGGGAGGATTATTCCGGTTTTGCGGTCGTTCTGGGCGTTTTACTGTTTACTTTGCAGCTTTACGGTGAATTTTCGGGCTTTATCGACATCGTATCGGGTATTTCCGAGATGTTCGGCATCCACCTGTCCGAAAACTTCGAGCGCCCGTTCTTCTCGAAGACCGTCAGTGAATTCTGGCGCAGATGGCACATCACGCTCGGCTCGTGGACGAGGGACTACATTTTCTATCCCGTTTCGTTCTCAAAGCCGTTCGTGAAGCTCTCGAAATGGACCTCCGAGAAGATGAACCGTTATTACGGCAGCGTCGTACCGAACGCGGCGGCGCTTCTCGTCGTGTGGCTCTTTACGGGGCTTTGGCACGGCGCAAGCATGAAGTACGTCGTTTACGGTCTTTACTACTATCTGATTATGCTGATCGGACTCCTGGCCGAGCCGCTCTTCAAGATCTTGAGAGAAAAACTGAAGATCACGGACGAAACGCGCTGGTATAACGCTTTGAGGATCCTGCGCACGCTCGTCTTCATCAATATCGGAATGCTCATCTTCAAGGCAAACGACCTTTCGCAGGCGTTCAGAATGCTCGCGTCCGTTTTCAGCGCAGAAAAGAGCGCCGGCATCCTCTCCCTCGGACTTCCTCTCAGCGAGTGGATCGTGCTGCTTTTTGCGACGGCGATCCTTTTCGTGATCGGACTTCTCGAAGAAAAAAAGATCAATCTGCGCGATCTGATCGCCTCCCGGAAACTGCCGGTCCGGTGGCTCGTCTGGTCTGCGTTCTTCCTGTTCGTGGTGATCTTCGGCGCGTACGGTCCCGGCTACGGAGCCGTCGACCCGATCTACGCGCAATTCTGATGAAATAAGGCAATTATGAACGATACTATCAAAAAAGAGGCGCGTTGGAAAACGCCGGTCCGCGCGATCTGCTTCGCGCTCGTTCTCATATCGCTCCTGAACGCTTCGTCCTTCGTCTTTATGCCGAAGAGCAACGGCGAAAAGAGCGGAATGACCGACCAGCGTGCCAAAGGATTTTTAGCCGAGCCCGAGAACTCGCTCGACGTGGTCGCCGTCGGAAACAGCGACCTGTACAGCGGCATCACGCCGATGGATCTGTACGAAAATTACGGCTATACGATGTACGTCTGCGGCCAGTCCAAGCAGAAAATGGCGCAGACCTACGATCTTCTGAAAGAGGTACTGTCCTGTCAGAAGCCGAAGCTCGTCATCATCGAAACGGACGTGATTTTCGATAAATACACGAAGCCGGGCGACGGCGCGATTCTTGCGCTGCGCAAGACCTTTCCCGTGTTCGAGTACCACGGCAGATGGAAAAATCTGAAATTATCCGATTTCACGACCGTCCCGCATTACGACGAACTGAACTGCTCGAAGGGCTACGCCTACCTCAAATGCAATCAGATCAAGCCCTACAACGGCGATCCCGACTATATGAAGCCGACGGACGACGCGGCAGTCGTCTCGAAGAGCGCGGAAAAGTACCTCGACAAAATGCTCGATCTGCTCGAAAAGAACGGGATCCCCGTGCTCTTTATGGAGCTTCCGAGCATCACGTCGTGGAACATGAAAAAGCACAACGGTATGCAGAAGCTCGCCAACGAGAAGGGGATCCCCTTCATCGATATGAACTTGTCGGACGTCGATATCGACTGGCAGACCGAGACCCGCGACAAGGGAAATCATCTCAATTACGCGGGCGCGCTCAAAACGACGGATTTCCTCGGGAAGTACCTTAAAGAGCATTACGATCTGCCCGACAGACGCGCGGACGCCGACTACGCTCCCCTCTGGAACGAAAGTCTTTCCGAATTCCGTCAAAGAATGGAAAAAGAACTCGCATAACTATTTTGACTTGCTGTTGACCGCGATCGCCGTAAAAAAGGCGAAAACCATCGCGGCGGCGATCCCCGCGGACGACGCGCTGAGCCCGCCCGTGAGAACGCCGAGCCAGCCGGATTCTTCGACGGCGTTCCGAACGCCCTCGGCGAGATTGTAACCGAATCCCGTCAGAGGGACGGTCGCGCCGCATCCGGCGAACGCAGCGAGCGGTCGGTAAAGCCCGACCGCGCCGAGAAATACGCCCGAAACGACGTACAAAACGAGGATCCGCGCGGGCGTCAGAGCGGTCAGGTCGATCAGAATCTGTGCCAACGCGCAGAGCGCTCCGCCGACGAGAAATGCCCATAAATACGTCATATTTTCATCCTTTCAGAGCCGTTTATTCGCAAAAGATGCGCGACCGAGGGGATCGTA
>JAZLHQ010000021.1:0-4934 GCA_045616925.1 Eubacteriales bacterium
TTTTCGACCTCGGAAACGGCGCGTTCAACACCGAAGCAATACCCCGCGCTTTCGGCGAAGGTGACGATTTTCCCGTTCTTTTCCCTGTTTTCCACGTTATTTTTCCGCCTTTTCGGGATCCGGATCGAGCATTTCGCACACGCGGTCGAAGATGAGGCGCGACGCGCGCGCGTATTCCTCGGTCCCGCCGTTTTCAAAACCGAATTCCTCGTAAGGGATCACTTTTCCGTAGATGACCTGCGTCTTTTGGAACGCTCTCGTCTTATGATCCTTCGTGCGGATGCAGCACGGCAGGACGTTGACCTTCGATCTGTAAACGATCATTCCGGCGCCGTTCATCAGCGGCGTTTCGCGGGGATCCTTGCCGATATAACGGTGTCCCTGCGGGTACATTCCCGCGACCTCGCCGTTCTCAAGCACCTTGATAATCCCTTTGACGCCCGAAACGGACGCGGCGGCGCTCGATTTATCGACCGGCACGGCGCCCATCGCCTTCACGAAATGCTTGACGATCGGCACCTTGAAGAGCGAAGCTTTCGCGAGAAAGCGCACCTGATGCTTCGCCGTCGCCGCGACGACGATGATATCGTTGTTGCTCTGATGATTGGCGCAGATCAGAAACGGCGCGCTTTCGGGGATATTCTCCGTTCCGTACGCCTTGATGCGCAGAACGAGCATGAAAAACCAGCGGAAGGTCTTATAAATAAATTTGTAGAATTTGTTCATTTCAGTTTGCTCTTTACGATCTCAAGCGCTTTTACGAGCGTTTCGTCGGAGGTGTAAGTCGAATTGTCGATGAAAACGGCGTCCTCTGCGGGGACGCAGGGAGCCGTCTCGCGGCTCTTGTCGCGCGCGTCGCGCTCGAGCATCAGACGGTAGATCTCTTCGAAGATCACGTCCTGCCCCGAAGCAAGCAGTTCCTCGTATCTGCGCTGTGCCCTCTCGCGGTCGTTCGACGCCATGAAGATCTTGACGTCGGCGTCGGGCATAATGACCGTTCCGATGTCTCTGCCGTCCATAATGACGTTGTAGTGCGTCGCGAAATCGCGCTGCACGCCGAGCAGATATTCGCGTACACACGGCAGAGCGGAGGTTTTCGACGCCATCGAGGAGATCTCGGGCGTGCGGATGAAGTCCGAAACGTCCTCGCCGTTGAGGAGTTCCTTCTGACGACCCGCCTCGTAAATGACCTTCACTTCGGTCTTTTTGAGCAGCTTTTGCATTTTGGAAGCGTCGGGATCCGTGATCCCCGCCCGGACGGCTGCGAGCGCGACCGTTCTGTACATCGCGCCGGTGTCTACGTAAACGAAGCCGAGCGCGCGCGAAAGATTTTTGGCAAGCGTTGATTTTCCCGAGCCGGACGGCCCGTCAATGGCGATTTTATACATATCTGAACCCTTTCGTTCGTATTTACAAATCATTAATTTTATTCGTCCGAAGCGGCGCTTTGGGCGGCGAGGCGCGCCGTCGACCACGCGATCTGCAGATTGAATCCGCCCGTATAGGCGTCCACGTCGATGACCTCGCCCGCAAAATAGAGGTGCGGGATCTTCTTCGACATCATCGTTTTCGGATCGATCTCTTTCGTGTCGATCCCGCCGGAGGTGATGATCGCTTCCTCGATCGGCCGAAGCCCTTTGACGTGCATTTCGACGCATTTCAGGAGATTTCCGATCGTTTCCCGCTCTTTTTTTGTGATGAGATTGACTTTTTTATCGGCGTCGATCCCCGAAAGCCTTGCAAAAACGGGGATCATTTTCGCGGGCAGGAGCGAAGCGAGCGCGTTCGAATAATTCTTGTTCGGCATCTGCGCGAAATCGTTCTGAAGCCGCCGGTCGAGCGTCTGTTTGTCGAGCGCGGGCTTCAGATCGAGCGTGATCCGGACGTTCTGCGCCTCGTGTCCGCGCAGATGCGCCGACAGCGACAAAACGATCGGCCCCGTCACACCGAAGTGCGTGAACATCATCTCGCCGAAGTCTTCATATGTCTTTTTATCGCCGTCAAAAGCCGCGATCGCGACGTTTTTGAGCGAAAGTCCCTGCATTTCGCGGCAGAAGGATTCCCGGATCTCGATCGGGATCAGCGAGGGCGTCAGAGGCACGCATCCGATCCCGAGCTTTTCGGCGATCGGATTTCCGTCGCCGGTCGAGCCCGTCGAAGGATAGGACGCGCCGCCCGTACAAAGGATCACGCGGTCGAAAACCGCGCGCCGATCGGTCACGACGGCGATCCTTCCGTCTTCTTCGGCTTCAAGCGCGTTCACCTTCGCGCGGATGAATCTGCACGGTTTTGCGTAGGCGCGCATCGCGAAAACGACGTCGCGCGCCTTGTCGGAGGCGGGAAAAACGCGGTTTCCGCGCTCCGTTTTGAGTCTGACACCGCGGCTTTCGAAGAATTCCATCGTGTCGGCGGGAGAGAAATGCGAGATCGCGGCGTACAAAAAGCGCGGATTGACGGCGACGTTCGACAAAAACGTCTCCCTGTCGCAGTCGTTCGTCAGATTGCATCTTCCCTTTCCCGTGATGCCGAGCTTCCACGCCGTGTGCTCCGTTTTTTCGAAAACGGTCACGTCCGCGCCGAGCTCGTACGCGTATCCCGCCGCCATGAGTCCCGCGGCGCCCGCGCCGATCACGGCGATCTTCAGTTTCCGAGGCGATTCCACGTCATTCCTCCCGATTTTTCGTTAATATCCTATATTATAATACATTCTTTCGCCGATGTCAAGACTTCCGGGCGCTTTCGCCTCTCCCTTTTCCTTCATCCGGAAGAAGTAATATTTTTTTAAAAAATCTTCAAAAACTATTTACAAATCCGACGAAACGTGCTATAATTTGACACAGTAAGCGATCTTTAACTCGGTACGGAGAGACCGGCAAGATTACTGTCAGCGGGTTATGCCCAAAGGTATTTTGTCGTGCCGTACGCACGACGTTTTTTTATGTCAATTCGCGGAGGCGACGATGAAAGAAGAAATCAAAGCCGTCATAATGGACAAGCCTGCGATGAATCGCGCCGTTATGCGCATCACGCACGAGATCCTTGAACGCAACAACGGTCTTGACGGGATCGTGCTCGTCGGCATCCGCAGACGCGGATTCCCGCTTGCCGAACAGATCTCCGCAAATATGCAGAAGATCGAAGGAAACCGTCCCGCGCTCGGTGCGCTCGACATTACGATGTACCGCGACGATCTGACGAAGCTCTACGAGCAGCCGGTCACGCAGAAAACGGATATTCCCTTCGACGTGACGGGCAAAAAGATCGTGCTTGTGGACGACGTCATCTATACGGGCAGAACGGTGCGCGCCGCGATCGAAGCGATCTTCGCGCTCGGACGTCCCGCGCAGATCCAACTTGCCGTTCTGATCGACAGAGGGCACAGAGAACTTCCGCTGCGCCCCGATTTTGTCGGCAAGAACGTGCCGACCTCCCATTCCGAGAAGGTCAACGTCAATATTTTCGGGATCGACGGCGAAGATTCCGTCACCCTTTCGGAAATGCACGAATGAGTATATACCGGCTTTTGCCGAGCATATAAAAATAATTCACAACAAGGAGAAAATCATGAAACTCACTTATGGCGTCAATGACAAGCCGAAATTCGGTCAGGTCATTGTGTTCGCGCTGCAGCAGCTGCTCGCGATCCTCGCAGCCACCATCTGCGTTCCCGCACAAGCGGGTATCCCCGGCGGTGAATCCGCAGCTCTTCTGGGCGCCGGCATCGGTACCATTGTTTACCTGCTCTTCACCAAATTCAGAAGCCCCGTCTTCCTCGGATCTTCCTTTGCATTCATCAACTCTATGACTGTCGCTTGGTCCGGCGCAATCGTCGGAACTGCTTCCGCTCAGAAAGGCTATGCCGGACTGATCGTCGGCGCGGCTTTTGCAGGCCTCGTTTACGTCGTCATTGCAATCGTTGTCAGATTCTGCGGCACGAAGTGGATCGACAAGGTCATGCCTCCCGTCGTCATCGGACCGACCGTCTCCATCATCGGTCTCGGACTTGCGGCAACCGCAGTTACCGAGTGCTTCTCCTGGGCAAGTGCCGAAAAGGTAGGTAACTCCTTCTTCTACAATATGACCACCAATGCGTGGGTTTCTCTCATCTGCGCTTTGATCGCCCTCTTTGCGGTCATCCTCGTCTCCGTCTACGGCAAGAAGATCGCGAAGCTTATCCCCTACGTGATCGGTATCGGAGCCGGCTACATTGCCGCTACGATTTTCACGGTCATCGGCAGACAGACCGGAAACGCAGACCTTATCCTCATCAATTTCGATGCTTTCAAGACCTTTGACTGGATTCCCAACATCGCTTTCATTGAAGGCGCAAAGGGCTTCTCTCAGATCGACGGCAAATACATCGCGACCCTCGCAGTCGCTTACGCTCCCGTTGCGTTCGTCGTATTTGCCGAGCATCTTGCAGACCACAAGAACCTTTCCTCCATCATCGAAAAGGACCTGCTTGAAGATCCCGGTCTTCACAGAACCCTTCTCGGCGACGGCGTAGGCTCTATGGCAGGCGCGATCTTCGGCGGATGCCCGAACACCACCTACGGTGAGTCCATCGGCTGCACCGCAATCACCGGAAACGCTTCCATCATCACGATTTTCGTCACCGCGATCCTCGCGATCGTCGCCTCGTTCATCGCTCCCTTCACGACGTTCCTCGGCTCTATCCCCGCGTGCGTTATGGGCGGCGTCTGCTTCACGCTTTACGGCTTCATCGCTGTCTCCGGTCTTAAAATGCTTCAGCCCGTTGACCTGAACGACAATGGCAACCTCTTCACCGCTTCCGTCATCCTCGTCGGTGGTATCGGCGGACTTGCAATGACCATCGGTGAACTTCACATCACGGCTGTTGCATGCGCTTTGATCCTCGGCATCATCACCAACCTTATTTGCAAAGCAAAGAAGAAGACCGACGAAGAATAATT
>JAZLHQ010000022.1:0-2032 GCA_045616925.1 Eubacteriales bacterium
CTACAAGACCGTCGAAGTGAAAACGATCGCCGACAAGGCGTTCTCCGGAAGCAAGACGCTTGAAGCGGTCGTTCTGCCCGGCTCGCTGACGTCGATCGGCGCGTCCGCCTTCCGTTCCTGCGAAAAACTCACTTCGGTTCACTTGTCTTCCTGTAGGAAGCTGACTTCGCTCGGTGACGGCGCGTTCGCCGCCTCAACGGCTCTTGAAAGCGTTTCCCTCCCCGACTCGCTGAAATCGCTTCCCGCGGACGTCTTCAACGGATGTTCTTCCTTAAAGGACGTCACCTTGCCGAAGGATCTTCACGAGATCCCGATGAACGCGTTTTACCGCTGCGCGTCCCTCACCTCGATCGAAATCCCCGTAAAGGTCACGACGATCGCGCCCTACGCCTTCTTCGAATGCTCCGCGCTTGAGACGGTCGTTCTCCCGGACGGCGTCAAGTTCGTCGGCAACCACGCTTTCGAATCCTGCTCTTTGATGACGGAGATCTCGTTCGGCGCGTCTCTTGAAAAAGTGGACGTCAACGCGTTTTTCGACTGTCCGAATCTCGAAACCGTTCATTACGCGGGCGACGCCGCCGCTTTCAAAGCCCTCGTCGAACCGCAGAACAACGACGATCTTCTCAAAGCGAAGGTTGTGAAATAAATTTAATCCAAACAAAAATACCGGAAGGCGATTGCCTTCCGGTTTTGTTTTACAAAAGATTGATGAGCAGTGCCATCAGCGGGATCGTCATAAAGCACGAAAGAGTCGAGATCATCACACAGTTGGCGGCGAGCTCCGTTTCGCTCTTATGGATCTCCGCAAGATTCAGAAGCACGGACGCGCACGGCACCGAGCAGAGGATCAGAATACTTGCCTTGAACACGGGATCGAACGGCAGGAAATACACCGCCGCGAAGCTGATCAGCGGGAATATCAACTGCTTCATCCCGC
The DNA here is from genome assembly GCA_045616925.1 of Eubacteriales bacterium. Lineage (GTDB taxonomy): Bacteria > Bacillota > Clostridia > Oscillospirales > CAG-272 > JAZLHQ01. The sequence goes on from JAZLHQ010000022.1 coordinate 938, forward strand.
AGATCACGTAGACGATCGGGCGTTTGAACAGCTTCGGCAGCGATACGCTCGCGATACGGATGCCGAGAATGATCATGCAAAGGGGAGTCGTCATCTTGCCGATCACGTTGACGGCGTTGAGAAGCGGCTCGGGGATCCGGGACTGCCAAGAGAAAAACCAGATCGGGAATCCGATCAGAAGTCCCAGATTGTTGGGCGTCATGATCGCCGCTTTCAGCGTGATGAACTTGCGGTCGCCGGTCAGACAGAAGACGCCGACGGTGAAGGCGAGAAGATTCATCGAGACGGAAAAGATCGACGAATAGACCATCACCTCGGGGTGATCGGGGAAAAGTGCCTCGACGATCGGTCTGCCCATAAATCCGACGTTGCCCATCACGCCCGCGACGGACATGATCCTGTACTTCGCTTCGTTGAAACGCTTTCTGAAAAGAAGGAACGTCAGGGCGATGAAGACCGACATCAGAATAAAGGTCGCGAGGAAGAAACGTCCCATATTTCGGAGCGTTTCGAGCGAATACGTAAACGACATGAACGATGAGATCACGAGGAAGGGAGAGCCGATGTAAACGAGCACGCCCGAAAGGGTCGGCAGATGTTCGGGCTTCGCGCGCCCCATTTTTTTGAGGGTGAAGCCGAACGCGATATAAAGCATCAGAATCAGAACGTTCGTCAGTGTGATTTTGAAAATAAGCATGGTGATCTCCGTTATTTTGGTTGCTTGGCGCTTTCACGCGTATAGACGCTCAGAACTTCCCAGTTTTTGGTGCGCGCGTATTTTTCAACCCTTTTCGCGCGCAGAATCTTGTCCGTTTTTGCGGGCGGAGGCGTTTCCTTATGGTCGGCAAGGAGAGGCTTCTGCGTCTGCGTGAACGCCTCCCAGAGATCCGGGAAGCGGCGCATACGGCTTCTGAACCATTCTCCCGTCTTTTCGTCGAAAACGTAGAGGTAGACCCACGCGTCGACCGTCTGCAGACACATCTGCGAAACGGCGATGCCCTCCGGCAGAGGCAGGGGCGTACACTTGCCGAAATACGGCGCTTTGCGGGTGAAATCCACGCACGCGAGTGCGTCGGTATCGGTATATCTGTCGCG
>JAZLHQ010000023.1:0-9962 GCA_045616925.1 Eubacteriales bacterium
CATACGCTTGACCGTATCTGCCGAATTGTGCGGTTTTTCGTTCGAGCGGGGACCGCCGCGGCGTCCGCCGCCCATTCCGCGCCTCTTGTCCTTGACTTCGCGCGCGTACTGCTTCTGGAGGCTTTCCAATGTGCGTTTTGCCATTTTACTGCGCCTCCTTCGTGCCCTCTGCCTGCGACTGGCAGATCTCTTGGTATTCTTCGTTCGAATTGAGCAGCTCTTCGTGCGTGCCGACGCCCGTGATCACGCCCTCGTTCATAATGACGATGTAATCGGCGTCCTTGACCGAGGAAATGCGCTGGGCGATGATGATCTTCGTGCAGTCCGTGAGCTCTTCACGGAACGCGTCGCGGATCTGACGCTCGGTCGCCGTATCGACCGCCGAGGTCGAGTCGTCGAGGATGAGGATCTTCGGATGCTTCAGAAGTGCGCGCGCGATGCAGAGGCGCTGCTTCTGACCGCCGGAGACGTTCTTACCGCCCTGACCGAGGTCGTATTCGTAGCCGCCCTCGAAGGTCGTGATGAATTTGTCCGCCTGCGCTTCGGTCGCCGCCTTGACGAGCTGTTCGTCGGTCGCTTCCTCGTCGCCCCAGCGCAGATTGTCCGCGATAGAGCCCGAGAAAAGGACGTTCTTCTGCAGAACCATTCCGACGCCCTCGCGCAGATTGTAGAGCGAATAGTCCTTGACGTCTACGCCGTCGACGAGCACCTGTCCCTCGTCCGCGTCGTAAAGACGCGCGATCAGCGAGACGAGCGTCGTTTTGCCGCAGCCGGTCGAGCCGATGATGCCGACCGTCTTTCCGGCTTCGATCTTCAGATTGATATCGGAAAGGACCTTGTCTTCGCTGTTCTTATAATATCTGAAGGAAACGTTCTTGAATTCGACGCTGCCTTCCTTGACGGTCAGATCCTTGTGTTTCGCGTCGTCGTCCGTAAGGTCGAGCTTTTCGTCGAGCACCTCGCGGATACGCTTCGCGGACGCGAGCGCGCGCGACAGCATCATGAAGAGCATCGTGACCATCATCAGCGAAGACAGAATCTGCGTGACGTAGGTCGTGAACGCGGAGAGGTCGCCGATCTCCATACCCGACGCGTAGACCATTTTGCCGCCGAACCAGAGAACGGCGATCGTCGTGACGTTCATAAAGAGCGTCATGATCGGGGACATGAAGATCATAAGACCCGCGGCGTCCATCGCCGCGCCCTTCAGTTCACGGTTGGCGTTGAAGAATTTCTTCTTTTCGTGCTCTTCGCGCACGAAGGACTTGACGACGCGCATATTCGTGACGTTTTCCTGCACGGTCGAGTTGAGCCCGTCGAGTTTCGTCTGCATTTTCGTGAAGCGCGGGAAACTCATCATAATGAGAATGACGATCGCGACGATCATCAGAGGGATCGTGATCGCGAGCACGACCGCGAGCGACGGTCGCATAAGGATCGCCATCACGAGCGCGCCGATCAGCATACCGGGCGAGCGGAGCGCCATTCTGAGGAGCATATTGACCATATTCTGCATCTGCGTGACGTCGTTCGTGAGTCTCGTGATCAGCGAGCCGGTCGAAAAACGGTCGATGTTCGCGAACGAGAAGCGCTGAATGTGATTGTAGACGTCCTGCCGAAGGTCCGCCGCGAAGTTGACGGACGCTTTCGCACCGAAATAGGCGCCGCCGATGCCGCCCGCCATCATGAGAAGCGCGATTAGCACCATTCCGCCGCTGACTTCGAGGGCGTAAGCCCAGCCCTTCGTGACCGCGTTGTTGATGACTGCGGCGAGGCACTTCGGCATCAGTATTTCGCCGATGACCTCCACGATCATGCAGAGCGGTCCGATGATGAAATACGGCAGGTACGGTTTTATGTACTTAAACCATTTTTTCATTCGTTTGATCTCCTTTGACCAATAATAACCAATATAATATTCCATTATATCATGCCCTTGTGAAAATAGTGTGAATATTCTGCAACGATTTTTAAGGTGATTTTTCATACCTTTCAATACCTTTTGCTACTGTTTCATACTGCCCCGTATGCTATAATACGCTCGTGTGCCGGAAGAGAAGTGAAAGGATGGATTTTAGTATGAATGAACTGAAACAAAGACTGAAAAGTCCGGTCGTCTGGCTTTCCGCTGCGGCGCAGATCGCCTCTCTCTCAGCGATCTTCTTTCCCGAGGCATTCGAGGGCGTCAAGTACGTCGCGAGCGCGGTCGTGACGGCGCTTACGATGTTCGGCGTCCTCAACAATCCTTCGGACAGGGAGAACTTCTGATGGAGAATATCACGTATTATCGCGACGCGGTCCTGAAGATCGCCGAGGGGGAGGTCGGCGTCAAAGAGGACAAGCCGAATCACGTCAAGTACAACACATGGTATTACGGCAGGGAGGTCGAAGCGGAGAACAAGGAGTCGTCCGCTTTCGCCTGGTGCGCCGTGTTCGTATGCTGGTGTGCGCACGAGGCGGGGATCCCCGAGGACGTTATCCCGCGATTTGCCTATTGTCCGAACGGCGTCACGTTTTACAAAAACGCGGGGCGCTACACCGAAAAATGCGGCGACGTCAGAAAAGGCGATATCGTCTTTTTCAACTGGTACGGCAAGAATACCGCCTCGCATTTGGGACTCGTTCTGTCCGTTGAAAACGGGAAGATCCGGACGGTCGAAGGGAACAAATCGGACGAGGTGAAGATCTGCACCTACGAAATGGGGGATCGGCGCATCATCGGGTGCGCGCATCCGGATTACGGTACGCCCGACGAAGAAGCGGCAGATCTTCCCGCCGAAGCGGCGCCGAAAAACGCTTTTTTCGAGCTTATCGGAAAGATCCTCGGGATCATTCTGAAGATCGCCGCCATTCTCGGCGGAAAGGATCTCGGGAAATAACGCGTGCCTGCATAAAACGCCGTTTTGCGGGCATAATGAAAACGGGCGGCAGGATCCGCTGCCGCCCGTTTACAAATTTTCGTTATTTGAAAGGTTGGAAGAAAAATGTCCGATTGCAAGAACGGCAAGTGCTACGCGAACAAGTGCATCGAATGCACCGTCACGAACTGCGAGCATCACTGCGGCAGCGAGAACTACTGCTCCCTCGATTCGATCAAGGTTGTCACGCACGAAAGCAACCCGACGGAAGTTACCTGCACCGACTGCGGCTCCTTCGTCAAGAAGTCGTAAAACGAAAACCGTGCCGATCCGGCACGGTTTTTCATTTTGTCATGACAGGAATACGGTTTCTCCGTACGCGGGGATGACGACCTCGACGTCGGGGGACGTTTCGGAAAACGACTTTCGGATCATTTCCGCGTGCTCGCGCCGCCAGCAGCTTTCTTCCGCTCTGCCGCTCTCGTAAAGATGCGTCAAAAAGATCTTTTTCGCGCCGAACGAGGAATAAAAACGCACGAAATCCGCGATCATGGGGAAATCCTTTTCCATACATTTTTTGTCGCCGAGCCAGACGTGCGCAAAGACGACGTCCGCCCGCCCGACGTCCGGCAGATCGCAGACGGAATAATCCCGCACGTCGCCGACGAGAAGGATCGACGGCGCGCCCTCGGACGTGATCTTGTAGCCCATACACGGAACGCCTTTGCCGCTGACGGGACGGAAATGCCGTCCCTTGAACGGATAAACGGTCAGATTTCCGAGCGAAAGCGGCTCGTTTGCGCGCGACGTGACGATCTCGTTTTCGGAAAGACCGAGAGACAGCGCCTTGTCGACCATAAAATCGGGGATGATCCATTTGGGACCTTTGCCCGCCGAAAGCCGCACGACGTCCTTGTCGAAATGATCCGAATGCGCGTGCGAAATGAAGATATAGTCGGCTTTTTTAAGAAGACCCGGGAGTTTTTCCGTCATTCCCGTGATCTTACCCGCCGCGCGCACGGAGGGATCCGCGACCCATTTCGTGCCGTTCGTATTGAAAACGTAGAAGGTCGACTGGGGGAGAGAGAAGCGCGCGCCCGCCGCGCTTTCGTCAAGGAGCGAAAGCGACGAATACAGGCGGTCGGCGAAATTTTTGCGCAGATCGTCGAACATTTGATAGGTGAGCGTAAGACTTTGACGCAGACGTTCGAGCGTTTTGCGGATCGCTTCCGAGAACGTGATCTTCTCCCAAAAGCGCTTCGGCTCGAGCTCAAGATTGAGAATGCCCGCGTAGGATCTCTCGAAGGCGCGCAGATTTTCGACGAAGGGAAGCTCGCTGCCGGTGACGATCGGAAAATGCGTCTTGTTCGCCCCGGAAAGCCCGTGGATGTGCGTGTGGATCACGTATTTCATGAATTTTTCGTCCGGAGGGCAGTACGGCGCGTCCGGATCGGACGTTTTTTTGTACCACGCGTAGTGCCCCATATCGAAGCAGATGCCGACGACGGGATTTTTGTCGGAGCGGCAAAGATCCGGATCGGGCAGATCGAAAGCATCTCTGACCGCTTCGACCGCGTCTCTGACGAGCGGGCAGCAATCCCCGAAGGAATCGTCGGGCATCAGACGCTTGTTTTCAAGCGCGATCGAGACGGGCAGATCGTTTTCTATGACGTGACGAACGAGATCCGTGAGCATTTTCACGTTCTCCGAAAGAAAGTCACAGTCGGGGGCGGCGATCGGGTGGATCGTGACGTTTACGCGTTTCTGGATTTCATACGGCAGATTTTCGATCAGAAGCGAGATCGGATCAAAAACGTCGGAAACGGCGCTTTTCAGGGATTTGACTTTTCCGTGAACGGTGACGGCAAGTCCCGCGTTCCAAAGGATTCGGGCGGCTCTCAGCACGTCGGCGGGATCCTCCGAGGGACCGACCTGACGAAGTTCAGCGGATCCGGCGCCCAAGGAAACGAGATACGCGGCAAGCGGGCAGGGAGATCCCTTTTCAAACGGGAATTCGCCGAAGATATCCCTGCCGTCGCGCAGGTATTTATAGGGAACGGATACGCCGAACATATTGGATCATTCCTTTCGTTATTTGCGTTCGTACAGTTTCGGAAATTTCTTTTTGTCGGGGCGGTAGAGCAGCGCGTAGAAAACGCAGGACAGAATGCCGATCGAGATGAATACACCCCACAGAACGCGGTAATTTCCGTTCGTCCAGACGAGCATACCGGTGATCAGAAACTGCGTCGCGGTGCCGACCAGCGAATTGATGACGGAGCTGAAGCCACCGATGCGGCCTCTGTGAGAGGCGGGCGTTCTTCTCGAGAGATACGGGATCCCGCCGAGCACCGACGCGACCTCTCCGATCGTGTTGATGAACATACCGAGAAACAGGATCCAGAGAGGGTTATTGACGGCGAAAAGTACCATTCCCGCGGAGAAAAAGAACATTCCGAGGATGCTTTTCGGGATCTCGGTCACCTTTTTGAGAAGGAGCGTCAGAAGCGGCGTCAGCACGATGACCGTGAAGCCGTTGAGCGAATTGAGATACCCGTAGATCGCGGAGCCGTTTTCGCCGAGCGTGGCGTTCAGCTGGAGGGGCAGAAGGATGCCGATCAGATACATCGGCATCGACGCGACGCACCCGACGATCTCCATGAAGAAGAGGACGGGGCGGCTTTTCAGTACCGCAAATGTCGAGACCGAATCGTCGAGCGGCTGCTCGTATTCGCTGTAATTTTCGGCGAGCGCTTCGGAATCCTCGGCGATCGCGTTCTCCATTTTGATGAAGAAAAAGATCAGAACGGTCGAAAAGAAGACCGAAAATCCGTTGATGAGGAACGCAAGGCGCGTGTGATTTTCGAATAAGATCCCCGAGAACGCCGCCCCGACGATGAAGCCGAGGTTGTAGCCGAGGTAGGAGAGGGAAGACGCCTTCTCGCGGTCTTTGGTCGAGGAGAAATCCGCCGTCAGAGCGTCGTAGGCGGGCGTTTCGAGCGTCTGCGCAAGCCCCGACAGGAAGATCAGAACGACCGTCAGATAGCCGAACGGCAGGGCTGCCGCCAGAGCCGTCAGAAGGAACGTGAGCGTATCGAAGATCATGATGATATTCTTGCGGCTGAAGCGGTCGGCGAGCTTGCCGCCGATCAGCGAGGCGGGCAGGGAAAAGATCGAGGAGATCGCGATCAGAAGCGTCGCTCTGTCGTCGGAAAGTCCCAGCTTGCGCGTCAGAAAGAACGTGAGCATCGGCCAGACGAACGATCCCATCGCGGTCACGAGCTTGCCGATGAAAATGACGTAAACTTCTTTTTTGAGTCCTTTGTATTGTGTCAGTAATTTGGTCATAATGTTGATACTGCTTTCAAGGATTTGATGAAAACCTGCACCTCGCACGATTTTTCGTATCGCGCGCTTCGGATCGTCTTTTGGGGATCGGGGTTGATCCACTCGAAGACGTAGGAGGTGATAAACGAGCCGTCCTTCTGACGGTAGTCGTTGGAATCCGCGAAATAGGTCGAGGCGTACCCGCTGTGGCGGAAGAATTTGCTCGTCAGCGGCCGGTATTGCAGCTTTTCGGCAGACGCGATATTCTGCCCGTAGACGACCGGCACGCGAAGGACACTTCCGTCTTCGTACGTGACGACGTAATTCCCGATCTCCGGCATCTGTGCCCACGGCTCGCGCTTGAGATCGGCAAACGTCAGATGCTCGAAGACGAGCGAATCGGCGGTTCTTTCGATCGGGATCTCTTTCCCGGGATCTGCGAGCTTACTGAGCGGACGGGAAACGATCTGATTTTCAGCGTGTTCGTGCAAAACGGGCGAACGGACGCCGCTGAGCTTTTCGCGCAGATATGGCATTTCCCCGCGCAGGATCTTTTCGTACGCCGCCCGCGCGCGGTGATCGTAATTTTCGTTCCAGAGCATCCCCGCCGTATAGAGAAAATCGTACAGTTTTCCCTCGCGCGCGAGGTTGTATTCCTTCGTCTGCGACCACGCGGAGATCTGTCCGCCGATGACGTTTTCCTTGCGTATGCGCGATTCGTAACGCGGGAAATGGCTCGAATAGAGGTTGCCGATGCCGATTTTGAAGCCCTTTTCGAGCAGATTGTCCTCGATGTCGGCGTCAAAATGGAAATACCAGATAAAATCGAGCAGAACTACGTCCTTCGGGATGAGATCCAAGGCGTCCGCGCACTTATATTTCGCGACGGGCTGGAGCATATCGCCCCAGATCATCATTTTAAGACCCTTTTCTTTCAGATGCGCATATAGCGCGTTGACGTCCCCGGCGAACAGTTCGGCGGGCGTTTTTTTGCTGCATTTTTCGCAAAGTCCGAGCTGATAGACCTCGTCGTGCCCCATGTGGACGTATTTCTGCGGGCGCACGGTCTCAATGATCTCATCCGTCAGATCGAAAATGATCTGATGGGAGAGGGGATTCGACGGGCAGTAGCTGTGCGCGTAAAAATCCTTCGGCGGGACGTCCGCAAGCCGCTCGTCCGTGATCTTTTTCGGCAGCGGATCGACCGATTTTTCCGCGATTTCGGGATGCACGATCGTGATATACTGCACGTGCCCGAGCGACTGGACCTCGGGTATGACGTCGATGCCGAACGAGCGGACGTAGTCGCAGAAGTCCGCGACGACTTTTTTCGGCAGCGGATGCCCGCCGGCGACGACGCCGTGCGGAAGCTTCGGCATTCTGTGTGCGTCGGATTCGTTTTTGACGAATTCGACCGCCTCTGTGATCTCGGGGTGGGAATCAAAGCGCATCCCGCCCGCAATCTCGAGGATCAAATAATTGTAGCCCGCCGGGGAGATGAGATATTTGACGAGGCGCCTTGCGAAATCAACGTCCCCGATCGCCGGCAGGTAAATATGCACGCCGCGGAACTGTTTGAGGGGCTTGTCTTCGATTTCGACGGCGGAAATTTCGCCGTTTTTGACGAGTTTGACGATCGTTTCGGCGCCGATCACGAAGCCGCGCTCGTCGGATGCGGAGATTGTGATCTTCTGCGCCGTGACCGACAGGCGATAGCCGTTTTCGGCAATTTTTTCATCCTTTTCGAAGGATATTCTGCCGTTTTTGAGGTTTTGAAGCGGGATTTCCGTCATTTCCTCGTATTTTTCGGAGAGGACGCGGACGGCTTTTTCGGCTTCGGAGCAGTCAAAACCGACGGTTTTATAGTCCGAAAGCGGGAAATTTTCGCCTGCCGACGTCATTTTTTCGGGAACGGGGAAGAGCGCGGGGGAATCGTCGAGGGCGCCGAAAAGGTCGATCGCTTCGACGGCGATATCCGCGCAGGACGTGACGATTTCGAGAACGAACGCTTTGAGATTTTCGCGCGCGTGGAGTTCGATCGTACCTTTGCCTTTGGAAGCGTCGAGTTTTTGCTTTTTGTCCTTCGTCCAAAGGGAGACGGAGACTTGGGGAACGGAATCGGGGATCCTGACGGCGACTGTGTCTATAAAGACCTCGTTTTCAAGGCGCACGCAGAGATCCGCGCCGCTTTCGAGTACGTTTTTCCAGCCGACGAGGATCGTTTTGCCCTTGAGGGGATTGCCTTTTTGATCGGGTGTCAGTTTGATTTTCGTGTTGCGGCAAAAAACGCGCACGGTGCTTTTCCCGATTTTTTCATTCAGACAGCCGATATACATCCCATTTCCTCCCATTTTACTTTGATAATGCCATTATACAACAAAAAACCGCCGATTGCAAGCATTCCCGCAAAATCGGGGAAAAATTCCAACGAATTACGCTCATTGATCAGATAATTCGAATGTGAGATAAAATACAAATGATTTTATAAAACTAAAAACAAGAGGCACAATTGTGCCCCTTGTTTTTAGTCAATGGTGATAATTTAGATTAAGGATGATACTTGTAGTATTCGTCTACCATATCTTCAAGTCTATTTTTGCTCTTTTCGGCTTGATTAAGACGTTCTTGGGCATATTCGAGATTCTTCTGTGCTACTCGTGCTTCTTTTTCTGCTTTCGTTTCACAAGAAGTAAAAAAGACAAAAGAAAAGGCAAGAATCGTAACCGCGAGAATGGCTGCAATCAGTTTTTTCATAATGTTCTCCTTTCTGTTTTTTGTGGCTTGTAGTATTGCGACCTATGTTAAGCGAGGTCAATAATTATTATAACCTATTTTAGGTTAAATGTCAATACCCTGAAACAGGTTATTTTATAATAAAAACAAAAAAAGGGGGGTGAAATGTATGTATCAACGTATCAAGGATCTGCGGGAGGATCGAGATATGAATCAGACACAGATTGCTAAAATGCTCGGTATGTCGCAAACGGGATATTCAAAATACGAAACCGGCGAAAACGATGTCCCGACGGTCGTGTTGATAAAACTTGCAAGATTTTACAACACGAGCATAGATTACCTTCTAGGAGAAACCAACAATCCGAAGCGATACTAATTGCACGACCCGCGCCCGTCAAAAAAGCACACCGTTTCGAAACGGTGTGCTATATTTCTTATTGCTATTACTTGTAATTATTGCAAAATCTGTTTTTTCTTTGCAGCAAATTCCTCTTGAGTGATAACCCCCATATCAAGAAGTTCTTTATATTTTTTTAATTCGTCTGCTGGTGAGATTGTGTTAATTACTTGATTGTGTTTCATTGACTTGCATTCATCAACTTGTTTTTTACAATAATTTGCAACTTCTTCCATTTTTTGATTGGAGATTTTCGGTGTATCCCATGTAAAAGTGTTTTCATTAAAAAAATTATTTTGGCGGTTGTTCATAATACTACCGGCAGTTTCAAACTGAAGATAACCAATGGTTAATCCTGCTTTTTTATACTGGACACCAACACAATCAGAATAATAAATAGTTTTCTCTCCGTCAGTAGCGTTTCCTACTAAGAGCGATCCAAAAGTTGCTTTTACTGATAATACGACCTTATCTTCATAAACGTCGATATGCCTTCCACGAACCCCATCAAGATCATAAACTTTTTTGCTCATTTTTTTCTCCTCATAAATTTAGAATTCGATAAAAGACACATAAATTAATCCGTTCTTCTATCTTCATAACAATTATAACCTATTTCAGGTTAAATGTCAATACCCTGAAAC
>JAZLHQ010000024.1:0-4782 GCA_045616925.1 Eubacteriales bacterium
GATCCTCACGCCGTCGTTTTTGCGGGGAAATGAGCAGCGGCGGCGCGAGATTATTTTTCCTCCGCCTTGATGAGCTTGACGAGCCGGCTGGTCCCGAGGCGGGACGCGCCGAGACGGACGAAGTCCTCGGCGTCGGCAAAGGAGGAGATTCCTCCTGCCGCCTTGATCTTCAGTCCGGCAGGCACATGCGCGGCAAAGAGGGCGACGTCCTCTCTGGTCGCGCCGCCGGTCGAAAATCCGGTCGAGGTCTTGACGAAATGCGCGCCCGCTTCGCAGGAGAGCTTCACCGCGCGGACTTTTTCCTCGTCCGAGAGAAGGCACGCTTCGATGATGACCTTGACGGTCCTGCCGCCAGCCGCCTTGACGACCGCGCGGACGTCGTCAAGAACGTCGGAATCGCGCCCGTCCTTGAGGGCGCCGACGTTGATGACCATATCGAATTCGTCGCAGCCGTCGAGATACGCTTTTTCCGTCTCCGCCGCCTTGATCTCGGTACGGTTCGCGCCGAGCGGGAAGCCGATCACGGTGCAGATTTTGACGTCCGAGCCCGCGAGCAGATTTTTGGCGAGCGGAACGTAAGCGGGATTGATGCAGACCGACGCGAAAGCGAACTCTTTTGCCTCGGCGCAGAGTTTTTCGATCTCGGCTTTCGTGGCAGTGGGTTTCAGGATCGTGTGGTCAATATAAGCGTTGATGGGTTTCATATCGTGTCCTCCTAAAAATTCAGTACGGCGCGTGCTCGCGCTGCGAGATCCTGAATCCCGCCTTTTCGATCGTGTCGGCGATCTTCGGCAGATTATTCAGAAATTCGCCCGCGGAGATCTCAAGATCGGCGCCGTTCTTGGCAAGTAATATTTTTTTGTCCTTATGAATGTAAATAAAGCTGTGATCCTCTTCGATCGGGAAGCGGTAGCCCTCGTTTTCGAGCAGAACGAGGACGCATTTATCGGTCAGAACGAGCCGTGCACGGGATTTTTTGCGCTCGCCGCGCACGGATTCGACCCGCACGGGCTCGGAGACAAGGATATTGCCGTGCACGTATCTGCCGACCTTCGGGTCGAACGCGCGGTCTTTCACGAATGCGATCGCCGAAAGAACGAAAGGCAGCAGGAAAAAGAGCAGAACGCCCGCAAGATACGGGATAAACGATCTCTCCCCGAACGCGAAGGTGAGGGAAAGGATGCACAGGATCCCGCATATTGCGGAAACGATCCACACCTTGCCGCACCGTAAATACTTGTTCATAGGCATCTCCTTTGATGGGATACTTCATTATAGCACGGGAACTTCGGTTTGTCAATGCTTGACGGGAAGCGGATTTTGTGGTATAATGTCCGAAAAACAAGGAAACGGGAAAATGGAACTCACTTTCAGAATCAGAAAAATGCGTGTGTCGGACAGGGAAAAAGTCGTTTCGATGATGGACACGTTCTACCGCTCGGACGCCGTCTTTACGAACGGCTCCGCCGAAATATTCAATCGCGATTTCGAGGAATGTCTCAAAGAGTCCTCGCTTCTTGACGGTTACGTCTTTGAAAAAGACGGGGAGATCCTCGGCTACGCGATGCTCGCCCACGGCTTTTCAACGGAATTCGCAAGACCCGTTCTCTGGGTCGAGGATCTTTACGTCCTGCCGGATCACCGGAACAAGGGGATCGGCGCGAAGTTCCTCCGATTTGCGGAAGAAGAGAATCCGGGAGCGCTTCTGCGTCTCGAGGTCGAGACGCAGAACCGCCATGCCTGCCACGTTTACGAAAAAGCGGGATTTGACGTTCTGCCGTACGTCGAGATGAAAAAACTGCTCCGATAAGCAAAAAAATCTCCGAAAGGAGATTTTTTTTTGCGTTTATTATTCCATTTCCGCGATACGCGAGCGGTCGAAGCGCGCCGTTTTGTAGAAGAGAACGGACAAAAGCGCCGCCAAAAGCCAGCCGATCGGCCACGACCACCAGATGCCCGTCGTGCCGAATTTGGGGGAAAGTACCCACGCAAGCACCACGCGCAGAAGAAGATCCGCGAACGTCGACGTCATGAACTGCTTCATCATACGCGCGCCGCGAAGCATTCCGTCGAGAACGAACTTGATCGCGATCATAAAGTAGAACGGCGGAACGATCATCAGAAAGCCGCGCCCCGCCTTGAGCGCGTCCGCCGTCGGCTCGTCGACGAAGAACCTGACGAGCAGATTTCCGCCGAAGACGTAGAAGAGAACGAAGGGAACGGCGAGGATCCAGATCATCAGAATGCCCGCGCGCGCACCCGCTTTCATGCGCTCGTATTTCTTCGCACCGATGTTCTGCGCGCTGAAATTCGAGATGCCGTTCGATACGGCGACGAAGGACGAGATCGCAAGATTGTTTAACTTGATCGCGGCGGAATAGCCGGCGATGACGCCGGGTCCGTAGGAATTGATGAGCTTCTGGATGCAGATGTTGCCGATAGAGACGAAAAGCTGCTGCAGCATACTCGGGATCGCGACCGTCGCGATATTTCCGAGCATTTTCCACGAGAAAAAGCGGAATTTTCCTTCGTTCGGGATCGCCCCGAGACGTTTTGAGACGACGATGAGGGCAAGCACGCAGCTGATACCCTGGCAAATGAACGTCGCCCACGCGACGCCGTCGACGCCGCGGTCAAACAAAAAGCCGAGCGCCGTCACGAAGAGGATGTCCATTCCGATGTTCGAAAGAGAGCTGCACATCAGGAAGTAGAACGGCGTCTTCGAGTCGCCGAGCGCCGAGAAGATACCCGTCGCGACGTTGTAGAAGATGACGAAGGGAAGCCCCAGAATGTAAATGCGCAGGTAGGAGAGGGAATCGTCGAAGATGAGTTCGGGCGTTTCGATCACCTTGAGAAGCGGCTTTGCAAACGAAAGGCCGAGCGTCATGAGGACTGCGCAGAGGACGCCGCACGAAACGAGCGCCGTGCAGACCGCCGTTTTGAGATCCGAATAGCGCTTCGCGCCGAAGAGATGCGAAACGGTCACGGAGCAGCCGATGTTGCATCCGACCGAAAAGGCGAGAAAGATCAGCGTGATCTCGTAGCTGTTTCCGACGGCGGCGAGCGCGTTCTCACTGATGAATTTTCCCGCTACAAAACTGTCTGCGATGTTGTAAAGCTGCTGGAAAACGACGCTCAGAAAGAGCGGCAGACAGAATTTCCGCAGCACCGTGCTCGGTTTCCCGACGGTCAAATCTTTGTTCATAGAGTACCTTTTGCCTGTTTACTGTTTATTTTCGCGCGTAAATACGCATTTGTGGACGAATCCGGGGATCTTGGACGAAACGTAGTAGCCGACGTAGACGTCGTTGCCGACGACGAACAACTCCTCCGCTTCCTCCTGCGAACTTCCGGGGAGACCGAGATAATAGGTGTTCATCAGCCTGCCGTTCCACGAATACGCCTCGACCTTGTTGCAGTGAGCGTCGTCCTCGTCGGAGTCGAACGTCAGAACGAGGATCGCGTTTTCGGTGCAGGTGATGCCCTGATTGGCAGATCCTATGTGAACGGAGCGAAGCAGCTTGAAATCCTTGTCGCAGATCGCGAGATCTCTGCCGGAGGACGCGCGCAGAAGGAGCGCCCAGCACTGCGAGGTCGGCTCGTAAGCCGTCGCGGACGCCGCTGCGGGAAGGGTGATCTTGTGCGTGAAAACGAGCGTTTCGGCGCTGAAGAATTCAAGCTCCGTTTCGTTGACGATCGCGATCTCGTTCGTCTCGGGGTAGTAGGTGAGATCGTTCGCGTGACCGGTCGACGCGTCGTCGAGGGCAAGAACGAGCTCGCCCGTCGTCAAAAGACGCTTTTCAAGCCGGATCGTCTCGGGCGATTTCTTCTTGTCGATCAAACCGACGTAGAAAAACTTACCGTCGGAGCAGTAGCCCTGACAGACGTTGAAACCGCCGACGACGCCGATCGTCGCGATCCGTTTCTGCGGATCGGGATCGAGGCGGTAGCCTGCGTCCGAGGTGAAATAATCGTCGGGCGTGACGCTTTTTTGCGACGTATACTGCGCAAAGCCGTTCGGCAGACGCAATTCCGCGCCGTCGAACAGATTAGCGAAGCGTTCGCAGGCAAGGCGGAGCATACGCTCGCTTGTGCCGACTACCGCGATCTTGTGCCCGATCACGGCGACGCCGTATCCGTCGTAAAGACCGTCCTTTTCGAGCTGCTTTTCAAGCGCCTCGTACGCCGTTTGGCTCTCGGGACGCTTCGTTTTGCCGACGAGGATCTCGAAAGCATCCGTCGGATCGGGATCGTTTCTGCCGACGTAATCGGTCGCGATCGCGATCTCTTTCCCGGAGAGCGCGATCAGCTCGACGCGCAGATTTTTGGCGGCATCCGTCTCCGCGTTCGGCGCGGTCTCTCCGCGCACGACCTTGAAATCCGTCTCTTTACCCTCGGCGAACACGACGAGTCCGTCGTATTCTTCCTCGTGGGAAGGATCTGTTTCGTCTTTTTTGCCGCAGGCGGCGAAAGCGCCCGCCAAAAACGACAGGCAGAGCAAAACGGAGATCAGACCGGAAACGGTTTTTCTTTTCATCATATACGCTCCGTAATAAGTATTTTGAAAGCACTTTTTTGATTATAGCAAAAAAATCCCGATTTGTAAAGCGTTTTGCGTCAAAAAGCGAAAAACCTCGCCGAAACGGGTCGTCGTGCGCGTGAGTCGATCCCTGCGCAGAGCGTGAAGGCCCCCTTGTGCAGAAGGGAACGTTTTCCTGCGGAAAACTATCCGCGAAGCGGTGGGGGATTGTAAGAAATCGGTGCAAACGGCGACACCTCATC